>JAULXA010000232.1:0-6102 GCA_032118875.1 Flavobacterium sp. | reverse complement strand
CACAACCGATTCCTAAATCGGTTAACGTATTATCTCCAGAAAATATTTTCATAGAAGAAGGTGCGAAATTAGAATTCGTAACCTTAAACGCATCAACAGGACCAATTTATATCGGTAAAAATGCTGAAATCATGGAAGGTTCTGTCATTCGTGGACCTTTTGCCTTATGCGAATCGGGTAGAGTGAAACTAGCAACAAAAGTATATGGTGCAACCACTGTTGGACCACATTCTGTAATTGGTGGCGAAGTGAACAACTCAGTTTTATTTGCGTATTCTAATAAAGGTCATGATGGGTTTTTAGGAAATGCCGTTTTAGGTGAATGGTGTAATATTGGCGCAGATAGTAACAATAGTAACCTAAAAAACAACTACGAAGAAGTAAAATTATGGAGTTACGAAACGGAAAATTTCGCAAAAACAGGCTTGCAATTTTGTGGATTAATGATGGGAGATCACAGTAAATGTGGTATCAACACTATGTTTAATACTGGAACGGTTGTTGGCGTAAGTACGAATATTTTTGGAGCAGGATTTCCAAGAAATTTTGTGCCTAGTTTTAGTTGGGGCGGCGCTTCAGGGTTTACAACGTATGTAACCAAAAAAGCATTTGATACTGCTAAAATCGTTATGGCAAGAAGAAATGTAGAATTCTCTGAAGAAGATGCTAAGATTTTAGAACACGTTTTTGAAGAAACTAAAAAATATAGAAAAGAATAATGGAGTTTTGGATAATTAACTTAATCGTTTTTTTAATCTCAGCTTTTTATATTTATAAGATTTCTTATTTTTATGATTATAGATATATTGGGAATATAATACGTTTTATTGTTGTTTATTATTTTTTTTGTAATGTAATTTTAAAAAGAGTTTTAAATTATTTTTATGATTTTGATGAAGTCCTAATGTTATACTCAGTATTGTCTTTTGTTGTTTTTTTTATTATTTGTTTTTTATTTAGAAATTATTTGGTTAACAAATTTGGAAAAGAAGAACGTTTCGCTAATTCAGAAGAAGTAGAGGATATTTGTAAAATAAAAGAATAAATAAGTATACAGATTGTACAGATTTAAATAAAAAAACCGCAGATTCACAGATTATTGCATCTTGAATTTGCGGTTTTTTGTTTTTTACACCAACTTGTTATTCTGAAAGAATCTAAATGTTATGTTGCGTTTGCATCATAATTCGCTTCTATATATTTTTTAAAATTATCTAAAATCATTTGCCAACCTGTTTGTTGCATTTCTTCAGAATTTTCTGTTTCTGGATCAAATTTTTCAACTAGTTTTATACCGTTTTCAGTTTCAGTAAAAGTGACGAATATTTTTCTGTCGTCTGCTAAAACGTAACTTATTTTAGATAAGGGTTCAATTTCTGTATAGATTCCAGTAAAATCGAAGCTCATTTCGCCGTTTTTAGCTGCCATTGTATAGGTGAAAGATTTTCCAACTTCTAAATCGTTTTCTGCTTTCGGACAATGCCAATCGTCGCCAGCATAATTCCAATTTATCACATGTTTTGGGTTCGTAAAATAGTCCCAAACTTCGGCTATTGTTTTGTTTTTGATTGTTGTACTAACTGTAATCATGGTTACAAATATGCTACTCCGCTGGAGTAATTATTGATTTTACTATATTTAATTTTTTAAAAAAAATGAAGATGTTTTAATTTCTTAAATCTGTGTTGTTTATCTTTCTAATAACCTAAAATGTCTGAATTAAGAACTACAACTCAACATCGAACTTCCAATTTTTTGTCGCGCCCAATCAGGTCTTTTGGTAAACCATTTTTCCATTTCTGGTTGTTCATCGTAAGGATGTAATAGTAAAGTGTACAATTCCTCAACTAAAGAATAGTCTTCTTTTTCGGCTAATTCAATGGCTGTTTGTGCCATATAATTTCGTAAAACATATTTTGGATTGACTGCGTTAAGCATTGTTTTACGATCTGAATCGGAATTTTGTTCTTCTTTTAAAATCGTCAAATATTGTGCAAACCAAAAATGCCAAGTTTCTAGAATAATTCCTGTCACTTCTTCAGGTTTATAAAAGGCAAAGTTGATTTTAGAAATACATTCTTCAACGGAATCTTCTTTATTGATTTGATTTAAGTTTCTAAAAAATATCGTAAAATCCGTTTCAGTTTGTTCTAAATTGTGTAATAATTGCTGGATTAATTGGTCGGTTTCTTCGCTTTTAGAAGTAATTCCGAGTTTTTTCAACATCATTTCCGAAAAGTCTTCGTCGTATTTTTTGGCAAAATGATTCAGAATCGTTTCTAAAGGCTCGGCTTCTTCAATTAGTGGATATAACGCGTTGGCCAATTGGTATAAATTCCATAAAGCAATATTCGCTTGGTTACCAAAACGGTATCTTTTTCCTTCTGCATCGGTGGTATTTGGCGTCCAATTCGGGTTGTAATCTTCTAGCCAGCCGTAAGGTCCGTAATCAATTGTGATACCGTGAATGCTCATGTTATCAGTATTCATTACGCCATGAACAAAGCCAACACGTTGCCAATGCACAATCATTTCTCTTGTTTTTTCGGCTACATTTTTAAAAAATGCGATATATTTTTCTTTTCCTTCAGCTTGAATTTCAGAATAATAATTCGAAATTGTATAATCTGCTAAAAGTTTTAAATTTTCAATATCATTTTGAGAAGAAAACAATTCGAAACTTCCAAAACGTATGAAACTTGGTGCTATTCGACACACAATAGCGCCTTTTTCCATCGCGGCATTTCCGTTGTACATGACATCTCGTAACACTTCGTCACCAGTAGAAATTAAAGAAAGTGAACGTGTTGTAGGAACGCCTAAATTAAACATCGCTTCGCTACATAAATGTTCACGAATAGAAGAACGCAAAACCGCTAAACCATCAGCACGACGAGAGTAGGGCGTAGCTCCAGCACCTTTTAATTGTAAAGTAAAAATTTGATTGTTATGTTCGATTTCTCCTAAAACGATCGCTCTTCCATCGCCTAATTGTCCTGCCCAATTTCCGAATTGATGTCCGGCATAATTCATGGCAAACGGTTTCGCATTAGAAATTATTGCTGCTCCAGAAACTAATTGTAAAAAGGTTTCAGATTGTATAAAATCATCAGAAAAGCCAATTAAATTTTGCACTTCTTTTGAAATATGTATAAGTTTTGGATGGCTTGGAATTCGTGGTTTTACATACGAAAAAGCGGCTTTGGGAACTTGACGTGTATAATTATCTTCAATGGTATCTGAAGGCAAATTGGAAGTGAATTTATGTAAAAATTGAATAGACATGATTGTAAAATTGTCTATCAAAAGTACTTATAAATTCTCAACTTTCTTAATGATTAGTATAGTTTTAAGATTTTTTAGGCCGAAGTTTTAGGCGTAAGAAAAAATCGTTTTACTCTTAAAACCAATTCAATTGGATTAAAAGGTTTGGCAATTAAGTCATCTGCACCCAATTTAAACGCTTCAATAACCGTTAAATCTTCTTTTCCTAAAGACGAAATAATAATAACAGGAACATCTGGAAAATTGGCTTTTGCGTACGAAGTTATTTCTAAACCTGACTTATATGGAAGCATAATATCGGTGATAATTAAGTCTGGCAAAAAGGAATTTATTTTCTCCATACCAATTAAACCATCTTCAGCAAATTCGATTTGATAACCTTCTTTTTTCAATAAAAATTCGATAATATTTTTGATAATTTTATCGTCTTCAATAATTAATATTTTATTATTCATTGTTTCGGGGGTTTTTGTTTAAAATAAGTACGTTAGGTCAATCGTAAAATTGTATTCATTTTGAAATTTTTCTGGGAAATATTCTTGATTATTAAAGCTGGTATTCAATCCGATTATGTATTTTTTTGCGAAAAGTTTGCTGTAACCTGCACCAAATCGGTAAGAAGTTAAAGCAATTCGATCTTGAAATTGGGTTAATGTAGTTCTTTCATCAGGAGATGTTCCATAGCCTAAATTCAATGAAAAATAGTCGTATTTTGTATCGTAATAATGACGGAATGTAGAAGTAAATGATGGATATAGTTTAGGTTCACTTATTAAAAAAGCGCTTCTAATGTTAATCCAATTGTTTTTGAAATATTTTCCAAAAGCGACTATTCCGGTACTTAATTTAATGTCTTGTTGTTGGTTGTAACGGTAACCAATTTCTGTTTCAAAACCTTTTCCTAAAGTTAAATAATACGAATACATAAAACGAAATTCTGGAAAAACATTTTTATCACCAAAACCAACATTTGCAAAAGAATAACTCTTTTTAGACGTTTTGAAATACGATTCTATTTCATATAAATAGCCAGAATTAACACTCGAACCATCAACTCTTCTGTCGATATAACTAATTCTTCCACCTAAGGAGAATTTGTTAAATTGTTTCATGTAATTGATATTGGTCAAATGCCACGGTCCGTAATTATCCCGACTAAAAGCTGTGAAACTATAATTGGCGCCAATTCTATTCGATTTTAAATTGCTTTTTAATTCAAGAAATTGGTTTTTAAGTGTCGTGTCTTCTGGATATTTCGCACTTAAAAATTCTAAATATTCGATACTTTTTTTAGGATTTTCTTCGCTATTTATTATTTGAAGTTTCACTAAATAAAACTCTTTTTCTTCAGGATAAATTGCTATTCCTTTGTTGATGGTTGTTAAAGCAGCTTCGTTGTTTTTGGCTTCTAATTCGGTTTGACTTAAAAATACAAAAGCTTCTTTATATTTTTGATTATTATCGATTACATGTTGAAAGTAATACCTGGCACTATCTATGTTTTTTTCGTTTTTATGAATTCTTCCTAAAGCGATGTGAAAGTCTAAATAATCGGGTGCAACTTTCAAACATTGATGCGCGATTTTTTTTGCTTTGAAATAGTCTTTTTGCTCAGATTTTAGGATGTTGTTTGTTACTACCAATAAACTATCGGTATTTATTTTTTGAGCAAAAGCAGTGCTGCAAATACCTATAAAAAATAATATAATTTTAAATTTCATTCTCATTATTTTGCAACTTTAAATCCTTTTCGAGACATTTCTCCCCATTTTTTTTCTTTTTGTATTAAAAAGTGCGTATAACCTTTTAATGATGCGTAAATATTTAGAGGATGATAAACTATGGGTTCGATAAAAACCATCAAAATTAGTCGTCCCACTTCTTTTAAACTAGAATATTGTTTGTGAATCATTTGATCTAAAAAGATAGAACTCAATGTAATTAGAATATAAAAACAATATACGGAAATACTAATAATCACTAAAAACGGAACGTTTATTCCAAAGAAGAAAATGTCTAATAATATAAAAATCAGCCCAATAACTTCTAAAACCGGAACGATAAATTCGCAAAACACATAATATGGGAATACAATTAGCCCTGTGTTTTTGTATTTTGGATTGAAAAATAGTTTTCTATGTAAAAATAATGTTTGAATTAAACCTCTTGCCCAGCGTACACGTTGACGTAAAAATACTTTTTTATCATCGGGAACTTCTGTCCAACATAATGATTCTGGAATGTATTTTATTTCGAATGATTTTTTCTGTTCATGCATGTATATTCGCATTCGAGTAATCAATTCTATATCTTCACCTAAAGATTTATTCCAATAACCGCCAACGGCAATCACAGTGTCTTTATCAAAAATTCCTAAACCACCAGAAACTAAAAGCAAACCGTTTAATTTACTCCAAGCCATTCTTCCAAAAATAAAAGAACGAATGTATTCTAGTTCTTGAAATCCTGCGAAAAAAGTATCCGGATAATGTGATTTATATAACATACCTTCTTTAAAAGTACACGAATTTGAAATTCGTAAGGCTGCGCCAGCTGCAATTACTTTTTTATCGCTTTCAAGAAAAGGTTTTACAAGCATTGCTGTTGTGTCGCGACGCAAAATGCAATCGACATCAGTACAAATAAATAGGGAATATCTTGTAGAATTGATTCCAGCATTTGAAGCATCTGCTTTACTTTTTCCGTTTTCTTTATCAACCACTAAAAGCTTGTTGTAAATTGGATTTGTAGAGCGATAATGCCCTCTGACAGGTTTTGTTTTGATTTTTTCTACATAAAAGAAATCAACTTTTACCA
>JAULXA010000231.1:0-4259 GCA_032118875.1 Flavobacterium sp. | reverse complement strand
TCTAAATATTTTAAATCAGTTTGTTCTGTAACAGGTTTTTCCTGAGCAAAACTACTTTCAGTTCCTAATCCTAAAAAAGCTAAAACTGAAGTCGAGAAATAGCCAAAATAATTAGATTTTGTTTTTGTTTCGATTAAATTTCTGTTGAGTTGAGAAACATTAATTCTTCCACATAAAGTATCATTTTTAGAAACTAAATTGATAATTTCATTGTCAGATAAATGAGTAAAATCTAAAACCGTTTTCTGACAAGACGAACAAAATCGACCTTTTTCAACTGGTGTCATATTTTGCCAACCTTCATTACAAGGTTCTGGAATGGAAATTTGAATTTTTTGCTTCATCAGATAAATATACAAATTACACTGAGATTCGCAAAAGAATCTTTTTAATCTGCATGAAAATTAACCGCAAAGAACGCAATGTTTTTCGCAAGGAACGCAAAGAAAATCCTTCAAAATCCTTTCAATCTGCATGAAAAACTAAACGCAAAGTGCGCAAGGTTTTCGCAAAGAACGCAAAGAAAATCTTTTTATCCTTTCAATCTGCGTGAAAATTTAACAGCAAAGAACGCAAAGCTTTCGCAAGGAACGCAAAGGAAATCTGCATGAAATCATTAACCACAAACCAAACAATAAAAATCCGCAAAATCTGTGTACCAATACAAATAAAAAAAGCCTACAAGAAAAATCCTGTAGGCTTTGTATATATAGTTGAAAAGTGATTAAGCTAAAACCGCTTTTAAATCTCCATTCATAGCTCTAACTGCATCTGCAGATTTAGCGAAAGTTGCTTTTTCAGCATCGTTTAATTTTACGTCAACGATTTCTTCAATTCCGTTTTTACCAATAATACATGGTACACCTAAACAAATATCAGATTGTCCGTATTCTCCTTCTAATAAAACAGAACAAGCAATCATTTTGTTTTGGTTATTTAAGATAGAATCTACTAAATACGCTACAGAAGCTCCTGGCGCATACCAAGCTGAAGTACCTAATAAACCTGTTAAAGTTGCACCACCAACCATAGTATCAGCAGCAACTTTATCTAATTCTTCTTGAGATAAATAGTTAGCCACTGGCGCACCATTATAAGAAGCTAAACGTGTTAATGGAATCATAGTAGTATCACCGTGACCACCAATAACCATACCTTGTACGTCGTTAGCTGGTTTGTTTAATGCTTTTGATAAATAATATTTGAAACGAGAACTATCTAAAGCGCCACCCATACCAATAATTCTATTTTTTGGTAAACCTGTAGCTTTTAAAGTCAAATACGTCATAGTATCCATAGGATTAGAAACTACTACGATAATGGTATTTGGAGAAAATTTCAAGATGTTTTCAGCTACTGATTTTACAATTCCAGCGTTGATTCCGATTAACTCTTCACGAGTCATACCTGGTTTTCTTGGAATTCCAGAAGTAATTACTACTACATCTGAATCTGCTGTTTTAGAATAATCATTAGTTACTCCAGAAACTTGTGTATTAAAACCTGTAGTTGTAGCACATTGCATGATGTCCATTGCTTTTCCTTCAGCAAATCCTTCTTTAATGTCTAATAATACTACTTCACTTGCAATTCCTCTGTATGAAATTACGTCTGCACATGATGCACCTACATTCCCTGCTCCTACTATTGTTACTTTCATTTTGATAAATTAAATATATTGATGTTGTTATTTTTTACAAAAATATTGATAATGAAACAATTTTACGTTATTTCACTATTATTTTTTTTACAATTTGTTTCTCGTTGTTGCTGATTTTTACAAAATACATTCCAGTTTCAAAATCAATTGGAATCATTTGGTCTTCATTTATGGTTTTTTCGAAGACTTTCGCACCAGAAACAGAGAAAATCTCCACTTTAGAAGTACCTAATAAACCTGAAATAAAAATATGTTCTGCTGCCGGATTTGGGAAAACTTTTACTTCCGAAGCATCAAAAGATTCCGAAGCTAATGCCGCAAACCAAGGATTTCCATATTGTGCACCAAAAATATAATCAGCTAATAATGGATAATCGATAAAAGGATTTCTATTGTTTTGCCATGTTTGCACATAATTGTTTCTATTCATTTCGTAATCGTCTCTTCCGTCTGAAACATTCCAAGATAATAAAGTCGCTAAATCACCAATATTTCCTGAAGAAGTTGTTGTACTTGGTAAATATTCACTTGGATCGCCATCCAAAACATTCAAACCATTAAAACGAACGGCCATATAAAAACAAGCTCTAGCCACATCTCCATGCCAAGAACCAAAGGTTCCACTTACTGGTCCGGCATAAACTGTTGGTGAATTTACTGTTCCGTAATTTTTATTATTTCTTGATGAATTCTCTTGACCGTTTTCAGCTCTAATGTGATGCGCATCTGAAACACCATCAATAGTAGCAGCTGCACTTGTGTTGTTCCAAACGTTAATTCCCTCTGCAAAATCACCCATAGCTACATCAAATCCTCCTCTCGATTGAGGAAAAATATGTTCTCTATTCCATTTTCCAATAATACTACTTCCGTTTTGTTGATCAATTTTCGACATAGGTTCTTCTCTATACATGTCCCAAATTTGACCGCTATTTAACGGATTTGTGTCTGCAACTCTAATAATATCCCACATATCGGCATAACTATGTAAATGCACAACTGAAGGATTGGCAATAATATCTTGTAAAGCTTGTTTTAAAGCAGCTCCAGATAATCCTTCTAAAGTAGCATAATATCCAATTGGAATTGTACTTGAAACCTGACCATAAGTTGGCGCTAAAGGCGTACCAAAATTAGCAACTTGAAAATCGGTATCTGCTACTCTTCTTAAAATTGAATTATTATTTACTTCAACATCAGCTGGAAGTCCAGAAATATTTACAATCAATTCTTCATCACCTTCATCTAAAACATCATCAATTAAAGTTAAAGTTGTGTTTGCAGTATTTGTATTAGATAAAATAGTAATATTCGTATTTCCTGAAAAATCTGAACTATTAAAGCCTCCATTATCTAAAGAAATATTAAAATTTGTATTGGAAGTTACTGGTGTTGAAGTTGTAAAAGTAATATTAACGGGCTGACCTTCTGTATAATTAGGAGCATCAAAAGTAGTGGTCATATAATTAATTGGAATTCCACTTCCATCATTATTTGCTTTTGGAGTTGGAGGTTTCACTTCATATGTTCCATCCAGTTTTCTTTGAATTGAATGCAATGGTGAGTTAGTTGTACCATTCATAGCTTCGTTATATGAAACAGTTTCTCCCAATGCTGACATTAATGGTGCTGGGTCTGCATCATTTGAAACATTAATTAAAGCATCAACTAGATTTGTGGATGTTGCTGGTGTACCAAGGGGAAAATCACTTTCATTAGCTAAATAAAGTGCCACACCATCTGGTCCGTTTTCTAATTTTGCATCAGGGAAAATAATTGCTGGAGATGGGAAAACTTGCGAATTACCAATAAGAAAATTTCCATTCACATCAGTAGTATATCCGTCTAAATCAATTGTGTAATAACTAGCAACACCTAAACCTGTAGATAAACCATTAAAAAAAACCAAAACATAACCATTTAAAGAAAAATTGGCTGTTGCTGATTTAAGTTCAACAAATTCTTTTTGATCCGTTGAAGGTGTATCAGGATCAATTTCATTAATTACAACTTGAGCATTTGAAAACCAAGAAGTTAAAAAAAACGTTATATAAAGTAATGTTACTTTCATTTTGAAATATATTTAGGGCAAGTAACAAAATTAGTTATAATTATATTAAAACCTTATGAAAACTTGCTTTTTTTTAGTAATATTGAGAGCTATTAAGAAAAAAATGACAAAACTTAAAATATTACTATTTTTTATGTTAACAATGGTTTCATTTGCTCAAAATGAAGTTAAAATTAACGCACAAGTATTGGAAAGCGGAAAGAAGATGAATGTGGAGGAAGAAATCACTTTTAAAAACACTTCTACAACTGTTTTAACCGAAATTGCATTGAATGATTGGAACCATGCTTTTTCGAGTAAGAAGTCGGCATTAGCCAATAAATTCTCAGATGAATTCAACAGAACCTTCCATTTATCTAAAAAAGCAGACAGAGGTGAAACGCAAATTTTTGAAATTACGAACCAATTTTCAAACCCACTTTCTTTTTATAGAAATGAAAATCAAATAGATATTTTAAAAGTTAAGTTAGATAAACCTCTAGAAATTGGAGAAACTACAACGGTAAAAATTAAATATCAAATTACTTT
>JAULXA010000230.1:6047-9904 GCA_032118875.1 Flavobacterium sp. | reverse complement strand
ATGATAATTTTTCTAAAAAAGCGTATGCTTCTTATATTGAATCGTTAGATCCAACAAAAAGATATTTCATTCAATCGGATATTAATGAATTTCAAAAATATGAAAATTCAATTGATGATATGATTCGTAGTAAAGATTTGTCTTTTTTCGATTTAACATACAAAAGATTAATGCAAAGAATGAAAGAATCAAAAGATATTTATACTGAGATTCTTTCAAAGCCTTTAAATTTAAATGATGAGGAAACGATTAGCGTGGATTATGAAAAATTACCTTATGCTTCTTCAAAAGCGGATTTAAATGCAAGATGGAGAAAACAATTGGAATTTGCGATTTTGAGTGATATCACAGATAAAGAAGATATTCAAAAAGCAGTTGAAACTTCTGAAGCAACCGAAAAGAAAGAAGTAGTAAAATCTGAACCAAAAACTTTCGAAGAGTTAGAAAAAACCGCTAGAAAAAACACAGAAAGTAACTTAAATAATAATTTCAGTTTTATTGCCGAATTAACTCGTGAAGACTGGTTTTCAATTTATATCAATGCGATCGTAACACAATATGATCCACATACGTATTATTTTTCTCCAGAAGACAAAGAAAAATTTGATGTAAGTATGAGCGGGAAATTTGAAGGAATTGGTGCCCGTTTGCAAAAGAAAAATGAAGGAATTGAAGTTTCTGAATTAATTAGTGGTGGTCCAGCTTGGAGAGGAAAATTATTGGAACAAGGTGATATCATTATTAAAGTTGGTCAAGCCAATGAAGAACCAATTGATATTGCGGGTATGCGTTTAGATGACGTGATTAAAAAAATTAAAGGACCAAAAGGAACTTTGGTAAAGCTTACTGTTAAAAAAGTAGACGGAACCGTAAAAGTGGTGCCAATCGTTAGAGATGAAGTGGAAACAGAAGAAACTTTTGCAAAATCTAGTGTTGTGAACAAAGACGGAAAATTATTTGGAGTGATTTATTTACCTAAATTTTACCAATCTTTTGAAAACAAATCACAAAGAGATGCTTTTAAAGATGTGGCTCAAGAAGTAGAAAGATTAAAAGCCATGAATGTTTCAGGAATTGTAATGGATTTACGCGATAATGGTGGTGGTTCTTTAGAGACAGTTGTGAAAATGACAGGTTTGTTTATTGATAAAGGTCCAGTAGTGCAAGTGAAACCAGCGAACGGAAAAGCGCAAGTTTTACCAGATACAGATCCAAAAGTACAATGGGATGGTCCGTTGGTCGTGATGATTAATAATTATTCAGCTTCAGCTTCAGAAATTTTTGCAGCAGCAATTCAAGATTATAAAAGAGGAATTGTGGTTGGAAGTAAGCAATCTTACGGAAAAGGAACTGTTCAAAATGTGTTTGAATTGAACGAATTTGTTCGTGGTAATCAATACGGAGATTTAGGTGCGCTGAAAACAACTACACAGAAATTTTATAGAGTAAATGGTGGTTCTACACAATTAGAAGGTGTGAAAAGTGATATTGTAATGCCAGACCGTTTTAGTTTTATGGAAACAGGGGAAAAAGATGAAAAAAGTGCTTTGCCTTGGGATAAAATTGAACCTGCAATTTACACACCATTAAATGTAAGTTTTGATAAAGTAATTGCCAATAGTAAAAACAGAATTGCTTCAAATGAAAGTTTTAATCTTATTTCTGAAAATGCGAAATGGATTAACAACAGAAAAGAAGACAATGTAATTAGTTTAAATTATACCTCGTATAAAGCAGAATTAGCGGATATTGAAATGCAAACTAAGAAGTTTAAAGATATTGAAAAATTCAAAAACAACTTAACGTTTACGTCTTTACCATACGAATTAGAATTAATGGCTAAAGATGAATTGCTAAAAGAAAAACGTGAAAGATGGCATTCAGAATTAGTTAAAGATGTTTACATGTCGGAAACCTTAAATGTGTTAAACGATTTAACCTCAAAAGAGGTAAACACAACTTTAGTGAAAGCTAAAAAAGCGAAGAAAGTGAAAGAGAAAAAATTAGCTTCAAAATAGTTGAAGTTTTAGAATATAAAAAAAGCCATTCAAATTGAATGGCTTTTTTGTTTTTTATATTGATAAAAGTTTATCTAATTCTATCTAATTTAATTTGAGCTTTTTCTAATTTTTTTTGTAAATCATTACTTTTTTCTAGAAGTTTTTCTATCTTTTCTTGACGTTTTATTTCATCATTTGGAGATAATTTCCCTTTTCTTTTGTCTTTTTCAAATTTGGATTTTGTGTCTTCTAGTTTTTCTTTATTTTTTTGAATATCCTTTTTTAAATCGGCTACTTTATCTCTAGCATCCGATAATTTTTCTCTTTCTTTTTCAATTTTCTTACGTTCTTTATCGGCTTCTTTTCTTGCTTTTTCAGAAGCTTTAAGTTCTTTTGTTATCGCATTTCTTTCTTTTTCTGCGTCTTTTTTTGCTTTTTCTATATCTTTCTGCTGCTCTTTTGCTTTTTTTTGCGCTTTCTCCATTTCTTTAGCGGCATCCTTTTCCGCTTTTATAGCCTCTAATTTATCTTTTTCAATTTTAGCAAATTCCATTTTTTTAATAGAATCATTTGCTGTAGTTAAAGAATCAGGTTTTATTTCTTGAGCATTTGCATTTGTAAGAAACAAACTAAAGGTTAGTAACAGTACTATTTTTTTCATAATTTCAATTTTTTTAGATCAACATATTTTTGTTTACTTTTACAAAGATAATAAACTTAATTATGCGAAAATTCTTTTTAAATATATTTGTTGTTTTGGCTTTTTCATCTTGTCAAATTAAAAATGAAAGCAAAACAGAAACCACAGATGCAACAATTGTACCAACTTCTGAGGCAACTTCAAACAATACTGATTTTTCATATTTACCAACAACAACCTCTAATGCAATATACGAACATAAAGGGTATGCGTTTTCTTATGTTGAAGAATACGAACAAAGCGAATGGGTGGCTTATTTGCTAGAAGATGGAAAATGGAAGTATTCTGAATTAGAACGTCCGCTTTTTGAACAAGATCCAATCGTAACTACAGAATCAGCACATTGGGGAAATTACAAAAAATCGGGTTATACGAAAGGTCATTTGTGTCCGGCTGGTGATAGGAAACAAAGTCAGGAATTATATGATGAAACGTTTTTTACGAGTAATGCTTCGCCACAATTATATGATTTTAATGCTGGAGTTTGGAACCGATTAGAAAATAAAGTCCGTTATTGGGCCGGAAAATATGATGGGATTTATGTAGTTACTGGTGGGGTTTTAACAGACGATTTAGAAACTATTGGAAAAGAAGACGTTTCTGTGCCGAAATACTTTTACAAAGTTTTATTAACGAAAGATAAAACCAGAATGGTAGCTTTTTTAGTACCACACGATAAATCGAACAAACCATTATATGAATTTGTAGTTTCTGTAGACGAAATAGAAAAGAAAACGGGAATTGACTTTTTTCCTAAATTAGATGATGCTTCAGAAAATAAATTAGAAGCAAGTAAAGATTATAAAGGTTGGAGTTTTTAGGGAAATAAGCAAATTAATTCCTACCACTCATTCACTTTATTCGCATCTAGCTTAATAAAGATAAAAAGCATAATGGTGAATGCCCATAAACTAGAACCACCATACGAGAAAAAGGGTAGTGGCACTCCAATTGTTGGGAACAAACGTATTAACATTGCAATGTTTACAAAAAAGTGAGTAAACAAATACGTGGCCACACAATAACCATAGACTCGACTAAATCGGGTTTTCTGTCTTTCGGCTAAGTATAAAATTCTAATAAATAAACTTACGAATAAACTCATGACCAATAGGTTTCCTAAAAATCCCCATTCTTCACCAACAGTTGTGAAAATA
>JAULXA010000230.1:0-6037 GCA_032118875.1 Flavobacterium sp. | reverse complement strand
CGAAACCTCCTTTGGTTTGTGTGCCTTCTAAATATCCTTTTCCAAGTAAACCTCCAGAGCCAATAGCAATCATCGATTGATTTAAGTTATAACCTTCTTTTTTCATGTTCACATCTTTTCCTAAAAGCACGTTGATTCGGTCTTTTTGATGTGGTTCTAAAACTTTATCGTACATATAACTTACCGAAAAAGCAAAACTGGAAATGGCAATAAATATCATACCATACACAATTGGATTTCGAGAAATTAATCGGTTAAAAATATAATGAATCGCCATAAAAACCCCTATAAATGAAATCAGAAATATAGGTTTTATGATTAATGCCAAAAGGAATGTGGCGATGGCGATGGCACCAGTCCATAAATACCAACCGGGTAAACCTTCTCTATATAATACAAATATTAGAGATAGAAATATCATAGCACTTCCCGCATCAGGTTGCATTAATATTAAAAAAACAGGTAAACCAATTATGGCAAATGCAATATATTGAAAGTTTTTCTTTCCTAAGTTTACTTGCGCATCACTCAAATATTTTGACAATAATAAAGCAACGGCAGTTTTAACAAATTCGGAAGGTTGGAAACCAAACCCACCAAATTGATACCAGTTGGTTTGTCCTTTTTTGGATACACCAAACACAAATAATCCTAAAAGCAACGCGATTCCAACACCATAAAAAACAAAGGAGAATCTTTCGAATATTTTTGAATCGACAAATAAAATGGCAAAAATAATTGGAATGGTAATGATCATAAAAATCATTTGTCTTCCGTAATTTAAACTAAAATCAAAAGTATATTCTTGATCTGGCGGAACCGTTACAGAATAAATAGTCATCCATCCAAAAACAACAAGGATGATGTATAACAAAATTGTTATCCAATCGATGGAATTACTAATATCTTGGTTTTTCATTTTATTTTTTTACAGAATCTTTTTTATTACCTGCTGCTTTTTTCTTCTTTTCTTCCTCAATCTCTTTTTTCGATTTTAACTTCATTCGAAGCGAATCTACTTTAGTTAATTTAGGCTTGTTTATAGAGTCTTTAGCTGGATATAATTTTCGGTATTGCCAGTTCAAATTCCCTTCTAACATTCTTTTTTCTAAATCTTTTCGGGTAATTTTTTTATTCAAATATTTTTCAATCATTAACGTAGCAATAGGTCCAGCCCATGTGTTTCCGTAATGACCGTTTTCAACAATTACTGCAATTGCAATTTTAGGATTAGTTCTTGGAGCAAACGCTACAAACTCAGAGTGATCTTCAAGCTGTACTCGTTTTCCATTAATTTTAGCAAAATTTTCAGCTGTACCTGTTTTTCCGCAAATTTCTAATCCTTCAACTCCTAATCCATAAGCCGTACCATGATTGTATACGTCAAATAATCCGTTTACTACAGGGTCAAAATGTCTTCTTTCAATTGTAGTAACGTGTTTGGTTGTGTATTTAGAATCAATTTTTCTGCCTTTTATATTTTTGATAATATGAGGTGTATAATAGTATCCTCTATTGGCAATTGTTGCCATCATATTTGCCAATTGAATTGGTGTCATAGAAACTTCACCTTGACCAATAGAATTAGAAATAATGGTTGATGAACGCCATCCACCATTTGGATAAAAGCGCTCATAAAATTTTGAAGTTGGAATATGACCTTTTCTTCCTGTTGGTAAATCATAACCCATAAAATTTCCTAATCCAAAACTCTTTAAATGGTTTGACCATGCATTTACACCATCTTTTGGTCTTTTATATTTGTCTATAGTTCGCTTGTAAGTATTAGCAAAATAAGTGTTGCATGATTTGTAAATCCCAAAATTTAACTTAATAATTCCGCCTGGACAGTGACATTTCATAAAAGCACCACGTCCGTAAGAAAATCCGTGGCTACAAGTAAATGAGGTTTCTTCGTCGATAACGCCTTCTTGCAAACCGACTAATCCAGTTAAAATTTTAAATGGTGAACCAGGAGGAAATTCTCCTAATAAACCTCTATCGTATAAAGGTTTTGCAATAGAATCGTTGTATAATTTAGTGTAGTTTTTTGAGCGTTGTCTTCCAACTAATAAAGCTGGGTCATAAGTTGGAGCAGTAACTAAGGCTAAAATTTCACCTGTACTTGGTTCGATGGCAACAATTCCACCACGTTTATTTATCATTAATTCTTCACCATATTTTTGAAGTTCCCCGTCAATAGATAACGTTAAATCACTTCCTTGTTTGGCAATCGTATCAAATTTCCCTTCTTTATAGGAACCAATTTCTTTATTGTGTTTGTCTTTTAAAATATATTTTACACCTTTTACACCTCGTAAAATTTCTTCATAAGCTTCTTCAACACCTTGCATTCCAATTAAATCACCACTTTTATAGTAAGGTTTTTTAGCGATAATATTGTCGTTTACTTGTGTGATAAAACCAAATACGTTTGCACCATTTTTGGTTTGGTATTCTCTTAATGCACGTTTTTGGATGTAAAAACCGTTGTATTTTCTAATTTTTTCTTGAAAACCAGCAAATTCCATTTTATTTAATTGTGGAAGAAATAAAGAGGGTAATCTTGGGCTATAAACTTTTGCTTTTTCAATTTTTTCTAAAAACTCAGGTTTTGTGATTTGAAGAATTCTACAAAATTCAAGCGTATCAATTTCTTTAACTTCGTTTGGGACAACCATAATATCATAAGACGGTTGATTAGCAACTAAAAGTTTTCCATTTCTATCATAAATATAACCTCTTTCTGGAAAGTCGTATTTGATTTTTATGGCGTTGTTTTCCGATTTGATTTTTAAAGTGTCATCAATAATTTGTAAATAAAAAAGACGCGCCAATAAAATTATTGAAGATACAATGATAATGGTTGGTAAAAGGGTCTTTCTCATCGTTTATTAGGTTTAATTAAATAAATACTAATGATACAAATTATAAACGTGAAAAGTGTGCTTAAAATTGTACGAGTTATAACCTCGAAGATCAAATCGAAGCGATACAATTCTAATGTAAAAAGCACTAAATGATGAAATAGGATGGCAGACATGATAAATGTAAATCGGTCTACAGATAATTTATCAGCAATTCTAATGGTTTGATATTCGTAACTTAAACCAAATGCAAATTTTAAAAATCCTGGTCTGAAATAGGCAAGTAATAAACATGCTGTGGCATGAACACCACCGCTATCGCAAAACAAATCCATAATTAAACCTAAACAGAAACTTGCGGCAATAAAGCCAGATTTATTAGAGTTAATTGGGTATAAAATGATAAACAGTATGTATAAATACGGATTTATCCAACCACCAAATTTGACTTGTTCTAAAACAACAATTTGTATCGTTAATAAAACAATAAAACGGATTAAGTTTAAAATGAAGTTACTGTTCATTATTTTTTAGTTGGATCTTTTTCGGTTTCTGTTTCCAGATCTTGTTTCTCTTTTTTCTTTTTATTTTCTACGATGTATACATAACCTAAAGAAGTCATGTCATTAAATAATCGGATATTTATAACAAACTTATTTGTTGCTTTTTCTTCAAAAATTCTGTCTATTTTTCCAATTGGAATATTTTCAGGAAATATCGCAGATTGCGCTCCCGTAACAATTGTGTCGCCTTTTTTCAAGGTGGCCAATTTTGGAACATCAATCAATTGAACATATCCAGCATTTTTACCATCCCAAGTTATGGAGCCAAAATGATCAGAATTTTTTATTTTTCCATTTAATGGATTCTTAGTGTGCAAAATACTAATAACTGTAGCGAAATTTTTTGAAGTTTTTTCAATAATTCCAACTACACCTCTGTCACTAATAACAGCCATATCTGGTTTTAATCCTTCAAAAGCACCTCTATCTAAAGTTAAGAAATTTTCTTGCTTGCTGTATGAATTCTTAATCACTTTAGCACGTCGTACCACAAAATTTGATAATTCATCTGGAACTACAATTTTGCTTTCTAATATCGTGTCTTTTTTGTTGAAAAGAATTTCTTTTAAACGTGCATTTTCTCGGGCTAAATCGTCATTTTTTTGTCGTAATCCAAAATAATCTTTCACGCTGCTAATTTGGTTATAGGTATAACCAGAAACGGCATTGGAAGAATTGATATACTGGCTTCTGTGGTAAGAATGCGATTTTACCGTAAGTGTTAATGAAACACCCAAAAGCAGCAAAAACAGCAATTTATAGCTGTTTTTTATAAGAAAATTTATAATTTGCTGCATGTATTACGTGCTTATTTAATTAAGATATTTTTGTACTTCGCTAAGTTTTTAAGTGCCATCCCTGTTCCTCTAACAACGGCTCTTAAAGGATCTTCGGCAATGTAAACTGGCAAATCAGTTTTTAATGAAATACGTTTGTCTAATCCTCTTAACATCGATCCACCACCGGCTAAATAAATACCAGTGTTGTAAATATCTGCTGCTAATTCAGGAGGCGTTTGAGAAAGTGTTTCCATAATCGCATCTTCAATTCTTTGAATAGATTTGTCTAATGCTTTTGCAATTTCTCTGTAAGAAACATCTACTTGTTTTGGTTTTCCAGTTAATAAGTCACGTCCTTGAACCGACATATCTTCTGGTGGACTTTCTAAGTCTTCGATAGCTGCACCAATTTGAATTTTAATTTTTTCTGCAGTAGTTTCACCCACAAATAAATTGTGTTGCGTTCTCATGTAATAAATGATATCGTTTGTAAAAACGTCACCGGCAATTTTTACCGATTTATCACAAACAATACCTGCTAATGCGATAACGGCAATTTCAGTTGTTCCACCACCAATATCCACAATCATGTTTCCTTTTGGTTGCATAATATCAATTCCGATACCAATTGCAGCAGCCATAGGCTCATGAATCAAGTATACTTCTTTTCCATTTACACGTTCTGCAGATTCTTTTACAGCACGCATTTCCACTTCCGTAATTCCAGAAGGAATACAAATTACTAAACGTAAAGCAGGAGTGAATAATTTTTTCTTTAAAGCAGGGATGCTTTTGATTAACATTTGAAGCATTTTTTCAGACGCATCAAAGTCAGCAATTACTCCATCTTTCAACGGACGAATTGTTTTTATGTTTTCGTGGGTTTTTCCTTGCATCATGTTGGCTTCTTTTCCAACAGCAATTATTTTTCCAGTTATTCTGTCCCTAGCAACAATAGAAGGGCAGTCTATTACAACTTTATCGTTGTGAATTATTAATGTATTTGCGGTACCAAGGTCAATTGCTATGTCCTCAGTCATGAAGTCAAAAAATCCCATATTTATATCAAGGGTTTAGTATTTTGTATGTTTATATTCAACTAACAAAAGTATAAAATTAAATTGGAATTATTTAAAATAAAAACGCATTAAAAAATAAATTTTTAATGCGTTTTAAAATATAGGTTTTGTAGGTAATTTTTTAGTGTTTGAAATGACGAACACCAGTCATAACCATAGCTACTTTGTTGTCGTTACAATAGTTGATGCTTAATTCATCTTTTATAGAACCGCCTGGTTGAATAATTGCTGTAATTCCTGCTTTGTTAGCGATTTCTACACAGTCTGGGAATGGGAAAAACGCATCACTTGCCATTACAGCGCCAGTCAAATCAAATTCAAAAGATTTTGCTTTTTTAATGGCTTGGTTTAAGGCGTCAACTCGAGAAGTTTGTCCTGTTCCTGAGGAGATTAACTGACGATTTTTTGCAAAAACAATAGTGTTTGATTTGGTGTGTTTACAAATTTTTGAAGCGAAAAGTAAATCTTCAATTTCTTCTTCTGTTGGAGCAGTTAATGTTGCTGTTTTTAATATTTCTTTTGAATCGGTAATATTATCTTTATCTTGAACTAAAATTCCGTTCAAACATGTACGAACATTTTTAGCAGGTAATTCTACATCGTTAATTACTAAAATAATTCTATTCTTTTTTTCTTCTAAAATATCAATAGCATCTTGGTCGTATGAAGGAGCAATTACTACTTCACAAAATAATTTATTAATTTCTTCCGCTGTAGCTAAATCAATATTTCCGTTTGCAATTAAAACA
>JAULXA010000229.1:0-3107 GCA_032118875.1 Flavobacterium sp. | reverse complement strand
TCTAAAGGCACATTAAAATCTACACGGATTAAAGCTTTTTTGTTATTAAAATTGATATCGAAAATAGTTTTCATAGGAATATGTTGTTTATTGTTTTTATACTAAGAGAATTGCAAATATAAAAGTTTGATTTTAAACCAAGACAAAAATCTCTTATATTTGCTCGATGCTTTTTAACGACATACTTGGTCAAGACCACATTAAAAACTTTTTAATTACTACTGCTAACGCAGGAAGAATTCCACATGCCCAATTGTTTATTGGTCCGGAAGGTTCTGGAACGTTGCCAATGGCGATTGCGTATGCCCAATATATTTTGTGTAGCAACACTGATGGCGAAAACAATACGGGAAAATCGGCATGTAATTTAAAATTCGATCATTATTCGCATCCAGATATGCATTTTGTGTATCCAATTACGACGACAGATGATGTCAAAGGTGATAATGTAGTCAGTACAAATTTCTTGGAACAATGGAGAAGTTTCTTAAAAGAAAATCCGTATGCGAGTTTATTCGATTGGTATAAAAAATTAGAAATTCCGAAAAAACAAGGGATTATTAGTGTAAAAGAATCGGCGGCCATCAATAAAAATTTATCCTTGAAAGCCTACGAAGGTGGTTACAAAGTGATGATTATTTGGATGGCTGATAAAATGAGAACGGATGCAGCCAATAAATTATTGAAATTATTGGAAGAACCGCCAGAAAAAACGGTTTTCATTTTAATTTCTGAAAGTATTGACGATTTGTTACAAACGATTATTTCGCGTTGTCAAGTAGTTGATTTCTTAGCCTTGCCAGAACAAGTCATTACAGAAAAATTAATTTCAAAACATCAAGTTGAGGCGAATTTGGCTAAAAAAATCGCCCATCAAAGTGAAGGAAATTATAACAAAGCCTTGCATTTATTACACAAAGACGACGATGATAGCGTTTTTGAAGAATGGTTTATCAACTGGGTTCGAGCCGCTTTTAAAGCGAAAGGAAACGCGAGTGTTATTGCCGATTTAATTTCTTGGAGCACCACAATTGCCAAAGAAGGAAGAGAAACGCAGAAGAATTTTTTACAATTTTGCATTCAGTTTTTCCGTCAAGCGTTGTTGTTGAATTATCAAACGAAAGATTTAGTGTATTTAGAACCTAATTTTGAGAATTTTAAACTAGAAAAATTCGCGCCTTTTATTCACGGAAATAACATTGTAGATATTTTTAAAGAATTAGAAGATGCGATGTATCATATTGAAAGAAACGGAAACAGTAATGTTATTTTAACCGATTTATCGATTAAGTTAACGCGATTGTTGCATAAAAAAGAAGTCTAAATTTACGAATTGGGATTTACGATTTACGAAAAAACAAACAACCTAAAATTATAAAACTATGAATGCATTTGCCCTTATTTTACTAGCTTTTTTAGCCATTACATTTTTACAATCTGGATACGATAAAATTGCCGATTGGAACGGAAACGTGAGTTGGTTGAAAGGTCATTTTTCTCAAACTTTCTTAAAAAATCAAGTGCCTTTTGCATTGTTAACCGTTTTGGCTTTAGAAATTGTTGCAGGAGTATTGGCGATAATGGGAATTGCTGAAAACATGATGAGCGGTGCTACAATTATGGGTAATTATGCTTGTGTGGTTTCATGTATAACGTTGTTGATGTTACTTTTCGGACAACGTGTAGCGAAAGATTACGATGGTGCAAGAACGATTGTAATTTACTTAATTCCAGCGTTGATTGGGGTATATTGGTTGTAAGATCATTATAGGATAACTAACCAAAACACAAAGACTATCCACACAGTTTGTCATGCTGAAAGCATCTCACACAAGCCGAATCAAAATTTATTGTTTAGAAAATCTAAATTTGAATTTAAACTTTTAATGAGTTCAAATTTATTATCTCGATTCATTAGTTTGATTTCTTTTTCTCGAGCAATTGCTTGTTGAACCCAACCATAATGTTCATAGTAAAGTAAAAATTCAACATTATATTTTGCCGTATAACTATTAGGATTTAGTTTTTCTTTATGTTCTTGTAATCTTCTTTTAAGATTATTAGTCATTCCTGTGTAAAGAACAGTTTTGGCTTTATTTGTAATAATATAAACGTAGAAATTGTAAATTCCTTCTGTGAATTCGATCATTGATTTTGGCGGTTAGAGTTATTTGTATTTTGGATGTGGATGACTTGAGACCCTTTCAGGGTGACAAACTGTGTGGTAAAACTGTTTGCTTAATTTTCCAATCCTACTTTAAACAATCTTAATTCTTCCCAAGAGAAAGCATCGCCGTATTTTTCTTTTAATATTCCTAAACCTTCGCCGTTATAATTCTTGAAAACTTCTTGCAAAGCGGCAATTTTTTCATCGGACATGATATCAGAAATGGTTAACGCTTCCATTTGAATTAACTTGGTAAAGTGCGAATAAATAGAGCTTACGGTTAATTTTCGTTTGGCTGCGATTTCTTCTAGCGATAAATTTTCTTTCCAAAGATCTAATGTAATTTCGATAGTGGACTTTTTGGGTTCCGTCGATTTTGCTTTTTTAGCTTTGGTTTTTTTACTGAAGGTTTCCGAATGATCTTTCTCTACGAAACCATCAATTTGCTTGAATTTTTCAGATAACGAACCAATTTTATTGATTTTATAAAACTTCATTTCGTCTGAAGACATGGTTTTTTTATTGAATTCAACACCATTGACTAAATTCTTAATCAACAACATTGATTTTTTCAATTGTAGAACGGTTTTGACTTGAATTTCTTCCAATTCTAAAAGTTCGTCGTGGAACGTTTTCACTTTTTTCAAATTACTCACTTCCGCGATTTTCAATAACAAATCGGTAACTTGATAATCTAAGGTTTTGAAATAATATTGATATGCGGCTTCACATCTTTCCGCTAAAAATGGAATATCAATGGTTTCTTGGTAACAAATTTTCTGAATTTGATTGATGAATTTTTGCGAAGTATCAAACAAAGCTGCTACGATACTTTCGTTTTGTTGTGCCCAAATTCGGTATTTTGATTTCTGAGAATTCGAAACTTCATCGTTATACGAAAACAAATGATTGCGCCATTCTTGAGACAATTGTCTGAAAT
>JAULXA010000228.1:0-2600 GCA_032118875.1 Flavobacterium sp. | reverse complement strand
TGTCGTTAAAAAACACACGCAAGTGCTTTTTAACATACAGAAACAAAGCACATTTAGTTTTGTCATTTTGGAAAAAAAATCTAAAAGAATTATCCTTCGCTTTAATTCCTATAATTCAAACTTTCATCAACAATCTTTCAAGTGTTTTATTTGGATGTTTGATGCTAGAGGATGTCTTTTACAAAGTTTTTCATCTCTCGCAGAATGCCCCCCCCTCGATAAACTCAATTTTATCCATTTTTGCCCACAACCTCTTTGGAAAATTTTAAATCTAAGCGAGCCACAAAAAGACCCAACAAATTATACAGAAACATTGGAATTTCTTAAAACAAATGGGTTGGAAAACAACGTATGTTTTTTGTACTATTTTTCCAACAATAAAAAAGCCTATCCTCAATATTGGAACCAACCAACGGGCAATTGTACATTTGTCAAAGTATTTACCAATTGTCATTACTTGCTAGGATTTGAAAAGTTGGAAATTGTACCGAGGACCGAACAAAAACCAATTACAGATTGTCAAAGTACTTTGTTTAATGAAAGGCAAGCTAATAAAAGTTCGGCTATAACGGTAAAACTTTGCGGATTAAATTTGGCCTATTCTTTGGGTTGTTGCACAAAAAATGAATTTCTTAATTACCACAATCAACTCTCTGACTGTTTTGCTTACATGTGGTTTGAATACGACGAAATGGATACAATTAGATTTGTAACTGTGTATTCCAACAGCCAAATTTTTCAAAGAGAAATTAAAAATTCCTACAGTTGGAATGAAATTTTCAATTACTTGCTCAAAGAAAAAGACGCGCTTCAGCGAAAAAAAGAATCAATATTGTCTTTTCTTTTTCAAAACTTGTGTGAAAAAAATTTAGAAATTAATACCCTATATAAGAAATCTAACCATCATTTGAAACAATTTTGTTCTCGACTATTTGTCATGGTTTATTCTTCAAACGACGTCTCGCTCCACGCGTTAAAGTCACCGTTGGCTTTATATTATGCTCGAAAAAAGAAAGATAAATTTCGTGGACTAAATTTAAACATTAATAATAGAAATGACTTGATATCTTTGACAACAACAGATTTAACTATATTAAATTTAAATTTGTATACCAACGACCTTCAATTTATGGACGACAATCTGCCTCAACCGAGTATAAAAAGTTGCATTTTGTTATTAAAAAATCATAAAAAAGATTACAATTCTCAATTGACTCTTTTTCAATTATGCAAAAAAAGGGGTGAAACTTTTGTTTTAATTCTCGAGCAAGCTTTTAAAGCCATAGGTCATTTTTTTATGGACTCTTTTATGTTTGATATATTTTCTTTTTCATTCTTATCATTTTCTTCTTTAGCTTTTAACGTACTTTGGTTTTTTTACGGTGATAGAGCGGGCATCTACCATCACGCTTTGGAAAAAACAAAACTTGCATATGATATGACAATAAGAAAATTTTCAAAGGGGGGCTTTAGTTTTTCTTTTGAAAGTGAACTCAAATGTTTTGAACCTCTTCACAAAGACTCTAATAAAATTGCAACTACAATTTGTGAATTAGATATAAATAGCAGTTATGGCTATGCAGGTAGTAATATTTTTGCCCCTAAAGGTTTTTGCACAGCTTATTCTAATAACGAAAATGACACTTTGTTGTGTTGCGAACCCTTTGCCCGTTACAAATCTTTTGAATTTTTATCAGTTTTCTACACTCTTTGGTTATTGGAACAACAACATGTTGAGATACACTCTGTGTATTCAAATTATCATCAAAAAGGGTTGTTTGCGGTAAATTCTTTTATACTTGATTTGGCTGTCGTAACAAAAGAAGGTAAATTGTTGCTCTATCAATTTGACGGACCCTATTATCACGGATGCCCCAATCAGTGTCCTTCACTCTTGTCTTACAATAACAAGTGCAGCAGAGAGGAGCTTGAAACAAAAACAAAAAAACGAGACACGGCTATTCAAACTTGGTTTGAAAAAATAAATGCCAATAAACCCCAATCTGTTTTTTATCAAGTAATTTATAGCTGCCACACAATAGGCTATTCAATGAAAGACCTCAATGCTGCATTTTGCAATATTTCGTTATTACACAATCTTGTAAAAGATTATCCCTCTGGTAAAGAAATTATAATTAATGAAAATTTTTTATTAAATGAAAATATCACTTTTATTATTATGCTAACAGGTTTTATTCCTTCCAACGAAAAATTATTGTTTCTTCACAGCAATGGCAAGTGGGAACGTTCTTCAAACTGTAATTTAAATCCCATTTTATTAAGCAAAGATTATTTAAACTGGTTGCTCATCAACTATAATTTTCAGATTACCAAAGTGTACAAGATATTTATTTACCCAAAATGTCTTGTTTTTAATAAAATTTTTCAAGAATTGACTTTGATGAGAATGAACGACAATAATTTAGTAATTTTTAATAAAATGATTAAAAATATTATTAATTATTCGGCAGGTTTTTTTGGTTTAAATAACCAAAAACAACGTTCTATAAAATCAAAAATAGTTTCTGTTGTTGGAAAAAAGACAGACCTCAAAAATCAGGGATTAGAAATGATTGATAATGAAACAGAGATATTTATCA
>JAULXA010000227.1:0-2220 GCA_032118875.1 Flavobacterium sp. | reverse complement strand
ATATTACAATTATCTAAAATCTTTACATTTAATCTTTGTAATTACTTGGTTTGCAGGTTTATTTTACATTGTTCGTTTGTTTGTGTATCAAATTGAAGCGAACGAAATGCCATCGCCAGAAAAAGAAATTTTACAAAAGCAATATAAAATAATGACGTATCGTTTGTGGTACATTATTACGTGGCCAAGTGCTGTGTTAGCTACCATTTTTGCACTTTCTTTATTGCATTTAAATCCCGCTTTTTTAGAAATGCCTTGGATGCAGGTGAAATTAGGATTTGTAGTTTTATTATTCCTTTATCATTTTAAATGTCATAGTATTTATAAAGAATTACAAAATGATACGATCAACTATTCATCCAACTTTATGCGTTTGTGGAACGAAGGTGCTACCATTATTTTGTTTGCGGTAGTTTTTTTAGTAATTTTAAAAAATGCCATAAATTGGATTTATGGCGTTGTAGGAATACTTTTGTTTTCTGTCATAATAATGCTTGGATTTAAATTCTATAAAAGAATTAGAGATAAAAATCGTGAATAAATTTTTCAAAATACATACGTTATCCTTAAGACGAAGAATATTTTTGTCGATGTTGTTTTTAACGACATTTTCAACGATTCTGATAACGATTGTTTCTTTAATTCACTTCCGATATGAAGCTAAAGAATATCACGAAGAACGATTGTCTCGAAAAGAGAGCGCCATAAAAGAACATATCGAATACATTTTACAAACTACAAGTTATCCATTGATAACCAAAAATGTACGTTATATTTTTAAAGACAGAATTCACGAATTATCAGACATTCATAGTTTAGAAATTAATTTCTTCGACTTAAACGGCAAACTAATTTTGTCTTCTAAATCGGCATTTAAAATTGATAAAAAAATTCCGAATATCAATAGAGAAATTCTTAAAGAACTTCAAAACTCCTCGGAAAAAAGAGTGGTAATTACCAAGTCGCAAGAAAATGAAACCTTTTTAAAATCATCTTACACTTATATTAAAGATGTGAAGTTTAAAAACTTAGCGATTTTAAATATTCCGTATGAAGAAAACAGCGATTTTTATAACGAAGAAGCACGAAATTTCTTAACCAGATATGCACAAGTTTATTTCGTTATGTTTATCATTTCGATATTACTATCTTATTTATTGTCAAGTACTATTACGAAATCTATTTCTCAAATTTCTGAAAAATTAGAAGTCACACAATTAAATGAACGCAATCAGAAATTAACACTTCAACCCGGAAATCAAGAAATTAACGGTCTTATTTTATCGTACAACAATATGGTTGATACTTTAGAAGAAAGCGCACATAAACTAGCTCAAAGTGAACGGGAACACGCTTGGCGCGAAATGGCAAAACAAGTCGCACACGAAATTAAAAACCCATTAACACCGATGCGATTGACGATTCAGAGTTTTCAAAGAAAATTTGATGTCAACGACCCGAATATCATTCAGAAATTAAACGATTATTCGGAAACCTTAATTCATCAAATCGATACGATGACAACGGTGGCAAGTGCTTTTTCGAATTTTGCCAACATGCCTGGACAACAAAACGAACTGGTAAATATTGTTCAAGTCTGTAAAATGGCATTGGAAATTTTCAATGAAGATTATATTCAATTCAAAACTTCAGAAAACGAAATTTTTACACTTTTTGATCCTGCACAATTAACTCGAATAGTTACGAATTTAGTTAAAAATGCAACTCAGGCGATTCCAGAAAACCAAGAAATAAAATCGGTACTTGTAGAACTTTCCAAAACTGAAAATCACTTTGTTTTACAAGTTTCGGATAATGGAATTGGAATTTCAGAAGAAAATGCAGCGTTTATTTTCGAACCAAAATTTACTACAAAAAATTCTGGAATGGGATTAGGCTTAGCCATAATTAAAAATATTATTGAAAATTATAAAGGAACCATTACTTTTGTTTCCGAAGAAGGAAAAGGAACCACATTTACAGTAACATTACCAATAAAAAAATAAAAAATGGAAAATATTTTAATTGAAAAACAAGACAATTTAGCCATTGTTACGATCAACAGACCAACCAAATTAAATGCCTTAAACAAAGCTACAATTGAAGAATTACACACGGCTTTTACTGATTTAAATAAGGACAGCACTACGAAAGTTATTATTTTAACAGGTAGTGGTGAAAAAGCTTTTGTGGCTGGGGCAGATATTTCAGAATTTGCTC
>JAULXA010000226.1:0-2685 GCA_032118875.1 Flavobacterium sp. | reverse complement strand
AGTGATTTCACAACCTATAAAAGGAACGGCGAAACGTAATTTGGATATAGAATTAGACGAACAAAGCAAAATTGATCTTCAAAACAATCCAAAAGAACGTTCAGAAAATATTATGATTGTCGATTTAGTTCGAAATGATTTGTCTCACACGGCTACAAAAGGTTCGGTAGAAGTGGAAGAACTTTGCGAAATTTATACGTTTAAGCAAGTCCACCAAATGATTTCAACCATTGTTTCGAATGTGGAACACACGACTTCACCAATTGAAATTTTACGAACTACTTTTCCAATGGGAAGTATGACAGGCGCTCCAAAGATTTCAGCCATGCAAATAATTGAAGAATTGGAAGAAACCAAACGAGGTTTATACAGCGGAGCCGTTGGTTATTTCACACCAACAGGAAATTTCGATTTCAATGTGGTTATTAGAAGTATTTTATACAATGCTGAAAATAAGTATTTAAGTTTTTCTGTCGGAAGTGCCATTACTTCAGAAGCTATTCCTGAAAAGGAATATGAAGAATGTTTATTGAAAGCAAACGCTATGTTTGAGGTTTTAAGTGAAAAGGCATAAGTGAAAAGGCATAAGTAAAAAGGCATAAGTAAAAAGGCATAAGTAATAAGTAAAGAGAAAAGTTTATACGCCAATAGAAATAAAAAATTAATTAATTTGACGCCATGAAAAGTTATAGAGATTTAATAGTTTGGAATAAATCCATGTCATTAGTAATATTAATATATACTGTTTTAAAGAAATTTCCAGATGAAGAAAAGTTTGGTTTAGTTTCTCAAATTAAAAGAAGTTCAGTTTCGGTTCCTTCAAATATTGCTGAAGGTTATGGAAGAAATTACACAAAGGATTATTCAAGATTTCTTCAAATAGCAAGAGGTTCGTTATATGAAATGCAAACACAAATTGAAATATCAAAAAATCTAAATTTTATATCAGAAAAAGATGTAAAAGAAATTTTTGATTTAACTTTAGAAGTTGAAAAAATGCTAAATTCACTAATCAATAAATTAAAAGTCTAAGTTAGAAGGTATATAACTTATCCCTTGTAACTTATCCCTTTTTAACTTTTAGAAATGCTACAAAAACTTCAAAATCATATCCAACAAAACTTTTCTTTTCTACAAGATAAGAAACTGCTTGTAGCTACAAGTGGCGGAATGGATAGTATGGTTTTGGTGCATTTGTTTCAAAAATTAAACTTAAATTTTGCTTTAGCACATTGCAATTTTCAATTACGCGGAACGGAAAGTGATGGTGATGAAAGTTTCGTTGTTACTTATGCAAAACAAAACGATATTACTTATTTTGTAACAAAATTTGATACAGAAAACTATTCCCAAACTCATAAATTATCAACTCAAGTTGCCGCTAGAAACCTTCGATATAATTGGTTTAACGAAATTTTAGAGCAAGAGAAATTCGATTATATTGTCACAGCACATCACGCTGATGATGTGTTAGAAACTTTTATGATAAATCTTTCTCGTGGAACTGGTTTGGATGGTTTGATAGGAATTCCATCGCAAAATGGAAACATTGTTCGACCATTATTGCCTTTTTCACGTAAAGAAATTGAAGATTACGTTTCAGAAAATAAGCTGCAATGGCGTGAAGACAGCAGCAATGCCTCAGATAAATATTTAAGAAACAAAATTCGTCATCATATTGTTCCTGTTTTTAAAGAAATTAATGAATCGTTTTTGCAATCATTTCAAAATACGTTGGATCATTTAAACCAAGAACAATCGTTGGTCAATGATGCAGTTCAAATGGTGTATGAAAAAGTAGTTTCTGAAGAAAAAGAGCAATTAGAAATTAATATTTCAGCCTTACTTCAATATAAGAATTACAAAGCGTATTTGTATCAATGGCTCCATAAATATGGGTTTACAGCTTGGAATGATATCTATAACTTAATAGAATCGCAATCTGGGAAACAAATTTTATCCGAAAAGTATATTTTACTAAAAGACAGAGATTTTTTAATTCTTTCAAGTAAAGAAACAACAGATTTTGATGAAATTAGTATAAATTCTATAACAGAAAAACCTAATTTTCCGTTAAAATTGTCGTTATGTAACCTAAGTGACATTTCAAATCAATTGAAGAGCGTTATATTTGTGGATGAAAATAAAATCCAGTTTCCTTTAACGATACGAAAATGGAAGGAAGGCGATTATTTTTATCCTTCTGGAATGCAAGGAAAAAAGAAAGTAAGTAAATATTTTAAAGACGAAAAATTTACACTTTTTCAAAAACAAGATACTTGGATTTTAGAAAGTAACAATCAAATAGTTTGGATCATTGGACATAGAGCCGATGAACGATTCAAAACTGAAAAAACAACTCAAACCACAATAAAAATAGCATTTAATAATGAAGAAATTATTTAGTTTATTAGCCTTATTAATTACCTTTTTTGGAACAGCACAAATTGTAGAACCAGTAAAATGGAGTTCAAGTGTTGTAAAAATTTCAGATACAGAATTAGATTTAGTAATTACGGCTAATATTGAAGACAATTGGCATTTGTATTCACAATTTACGCCAGAGGGTGGCGCTTTACCATTGGTTTTGACTTATAAAAATCAAAAAGGAAATTACCAATTAGTGGGTAAAACAAAAGAAGGGAAATACAAAAAAGTATACAGTGATATTTTTGAAATTGATGA
>JAULXA010000225.1:0-3278 GCA_032118875.1 Flavobacterium sp. | reverse complement strand
GTTTTACACTCAGCTTACATGCCTCACTTTAGAGCACAAATGAACTGTGTTCCAGGTATGGTAACGGAATTTGCTTTCATCCCTACGCTTACAACAGCTGAAATGCGTGGTACAGCTATGATGATGAAAAAAGTAGATGGAATCAATAAAATTAGAGCTAAAAAATCTCAAGCATTAGTTGCGGAAGGAAAACCAGCTTTAGAACCATATACATTTGATTACTTATTATTATGTAATAAAATTTGTGGAGCTTCTCACTACAATATGCAATTGAAAATTATTGTAGAGTCTGAAGCAGATTACAAAAAATGGTTAGCATCACAAAAAACGATAGCAGCTACAATTAAAGAAGCTAATGCTCCTAAAGTTGATCCAGCAGCAGTAACTCCAGATGCGGCAGCAACAGTTGTAGTAGATTCTACTAAAACAATGGCAGAAGCAGTAGCAAAAAAATAAATTAAGATTCAAAAAATAATATAATTATTATGTCACACGATCACGGTCATCATAAAGACACTTTCATTACTAAATATATTTTTAGTATTGACCATAAAATGATTGCTAAGCAGTACCTAATTTCAGGTTTATTAATGGGAATTATAGGGGTAGTTTTATCTTTATTTTTCAGAATGCAAATTGCTTGGCCTGAAGAATCTTTTGAAATTTTTAAAATTTTCTTAGGAGAAAAAATGGCTCCAGGTGGAGTTATGAGAAATGATATTTACTTAGCTTTAGTAACTATTCACGGTACTATCATGGTATTCTTCGTATTAACGGCAGGATTATCTGGAACGTTTAGTAACTTATTAATACCATTGCAAATTGGTGCAAGGGATATGGCTTCTGGTTTCATGAACATGTTGTCATTCTGGATGTTCTTTATCTCATGTGTAATCATGATTAGTTCTTTATTCGTTGAATCAGGTCCTGCATCTGCAGGTTGGACAATTTATCCACCTCTTTCAGCCATTGAAGAAGCAATTCCAGGTTCTGGAATGGGTATGACTTTATGGTTAGTATCTATGGCTATTTTCATCGCATCTTCATTAATGGGTTCATTAAATTATATCGTAACTGTTATCAATTTAAGAACGGAAGGTATGACAATGACAAGATTGCCACTTACAATTTGGGCGTTCTTCGTTACAGCAATTATTGGAGTTATTTCATTCCCTGTATTGTTCTCTGCGGCATTATTATTAATCTTCGATAGAAGTTTCGGTACTTCTTTCTACTTATCAGATATTTTCATTAAAGGTGAAGTTTTACATTACCAAGGTGGTTCTCCAGTATTATTCGAGCACTTATTCTGGTTCTTAGGTCACCCTGAAGTTTATATCGTATTATTACCAGCTTTAGGAATTACATCTGAAGTAATTGCAACTAACTCTAGAAAACCAATTTTCGGTTACAGAGCCATGATTGCTTCTATTATCGCAATTGCATTCTTATCTACAATCGTTTGGGGTCACCACATGTTTATTTCAGGTATGAATCCATTCTTAGGTTCGGTATTTACATTTACAACATTATTAATTGCAATTCCATCTGCTGTAAAAGCGTTTAACTACATTACGACACTTTGGAAAGGTAACTTACAATTAAACCCAGGAATGTTATTCTCTATTGGTTTAGTTTCTACTTTCATCACTGGAGGTTTAACTGGAATCATTTTAGGAGACAGTACGTTGGATATTAACGTTCACGATACATATTTCGTAGTAGCGCATTTCCACTTAGTAATGGGTATTTCAGCATTATACGGATTCTTCGCTGGGGTGTACCACTGGTTCCCAAGAATGTTCGGAAGAATGATGAACAAAACACAAGGTTATATCCACTTCTGGGTAACTGCAATCTGTGCTTACGGAGTTTTCTTCCCAATGCACTTTATTGGAATGGCAGGTTTACCAAGAAGATACTATACCAACTCTAACTTCCCATTATTTGATGAGTTAGCAGATACAAACGTATTAATTACAATGTTCGCTATAGTTGGAGCAGCGTTCCAATTGGTTTTCTTCTGGAACTTCTTCTACAGCATTTTCAAAGGGAAAAAAGCACCAATGAACCCATGGCGTTCAACTACATTAGAGTGGACAGCACCAGTAGAGCACATGCACGGAAATTGGCCAGGAGAAATCCCAGCTGTACACCGTTGGCCATATGACTACAGTAAGCCAGGTCATGATGAAGATTTTGTACCACAAACTACACCGATGAAAGAAGGTGAAGTAGAGTTACATCACTAAAATATAAAAAAAAGTCCCAATTTAAATTGGGACTTTTTTTATGGATTTAATCGTGGTGCGTTTTGTATATTTGGTATTACATCATTGTTAAAGTTGCTAAAATAAGAAGACTTTGTTCAGCTAACTGAATTAATAAAATTATGAGACTGAAATTAATAATAAAAATAACTTCAATTATATTGTTTTCTCAAAAAAAGGAGACAGTGTTTTTCAATATAAATGTTGAAAAATTTAAAAATGAGGCATCTAAAAGTTTTGATGTTTATTTTAAAAATACTTTAGAATTCCACTCAATACTAGGCCGTGATCTCAAATTACTAACTAAATACGAACCAATTAAAGATTCGTTACATTTAGTTAATATTCCCCAATTTGAAATTAAACTAACTCCTAGTGTGTTAAATAAAGGTATTTATTTAAATATTTTTAATTTCAATCATTCTGAATATCAAAAAGTTTATGTTAAGAACCGTAAAAATTTTATAATTTCAACTTATCAATCGTATTTTGATATTATGAGTATCCCAAGTTTTATACCTTTAATTTTTTCGGAAAATTATACAGATCATTTAGGTTCTGGTGGGCCTGATTATTGTATTTATGATTTTAAAGATAATTTTTATTTTTTTGCAAAAAATTTTAATTGTTTGTTTGAAATAGAAAATGGAAAATTATATTCAATATTTGTATTTGCTGATTGCAAAACAAGTAAAGAAGGGGTTTTAATTTACGATACTTTAAAACTTAACGGTCAAAAAAATCCAAAATGTATTGAAATTATTAAAATTGAATTTAATACATATATGAATAAAATGTTTTCTAAAAAAGAATTAAAAGAATTTTGTAAAACAGGAACATTTAATAAAAAGTTTTATAAAAAAGATGTTAAAAAATTAAAGAGACTTTCAAAAAAAAATGATGATACTTATGAGATTAAAATAGTTGAATAAGTTACCCGTTAACGCGGATTTGCAATCCGTGCCCATATAGTAATCAAACAAAAAACCCAGTAAGCGCCGGGTTTTC
>JAULXA010000224.1:0-4368 GCA_032118875.1 Flavobacterium sp. | reverse complement strand
TGAGCTTCTAAATCGTACATTTTTTGCGTATAACTGCTGTCAATTGCAGGTACGAAAAGTCTTGAAACGCCAGCGTCAAAAGCGCGTTGTAACATTAAATCTCTATCTTCTGAAAATTCTTCTGAATATAAATGCGTGTGAGTATCTGTGAAAATCATGGTTGGTTTATTATGCTACGAAGGTACGGATTTTGTACTTGTTTTTCAGTTAAAGTGTTTTTCTAAAAAGCTACCATCAAATTACAACCTCTAATATCGGAATTATCAAATCGTCCTAAAACTTCAAACGTTTTGTTTTCGTATTTTTTTCCTAAATCTTGTGTGGCGATAAAAGAGCAAGAGTTGATATTTGCCAAATCGATAATGTTGATGCCGCCTGTTTTTCCGTTTTCAACATAGTTTAAAGCATCTTCTGTATCACGAATTAGAACATCCATCCAAATAGGACATTCAAAAATTCCGTTTCCTAAAGAATAGGCTTGCGATAATAATTCGGTCATACCATATTCGGAATGAATCGCGGTAACGCCAAATCCATCACATAACGTTTGATGTAATTCTTCTCGGATGATTTCTTTTCGTCTGCCTTTCATACCACCAGTTTCCATTATGATGGTGTTTTTCAAGTGGAACTTTTTAAATTCAATTAAATCTAGTAAAGCATACGTCACTCCAATCAAAATGATATTCTGACCTTCGTTTTCCAACTCAATAATTTTATTAGAAAGTTGTTCTAAATCGTTTAAATAAAAACCGCTGTCTTGATGATTACTTCTGCTGATTAAATCTTCCACCATATAAATTAAGGACGAACCATCCCGTTCTAAATAGGATGGAAGCAAGGCTAAAACGCAATAATCTTCAATATTGCCGTAAAACTGCGCAAAGGCTTTGTTGTAGCTATTTTCGTAAAGAGAAACATCTGTAACAAAATGCTTACTAGTTATCATTCCTGTAGTTCCACTGCTTTTGAAAATAACTTTTGGTTCTTCAGTAGTACTAACTATTTTATCCGATTTAAAAAACTGAATCGGTAAAAAAGGGATATCTGAAATTTGTTTTACGTTGCTCGGAGTTTTTTTTAAATGATTACAAAAAGCTTGGTACACATGATTGTTTTCGTATTGGAAACGAAAGACTTTTAAAGTAATTTTTTCAAATTCTTTTTTGTAGGCAATAGAGAAAATGTCTTCTTGTGAAATCATCTTACAAAAGTAGAAAAAGATTATTAGTTGTACGTTGCTTTTCTGATTTTTGAGCATAAAAAAAGCACCAACTTTCGTTGATGCTTTCTTGAATATATTTTAAAACTAATTACTCAATAATTAATTTTTTTGTAGAAATTTTACCTTCTTCAGTAATTTTTACAATGTAAATTCCAGAAGTTAAGTTACCAACATTTACTGAGTTGTTTACTACTTTCGTATTTACTACTTCTTTACCTAACATGTTTACAATAGATACATTGATATCGCTATTTAAAGCTGTTTGGATGTATAAATTGTTTTTTGTTGGGTTTGGGTACATTTTCAATCCATCAATTTGAGAAAAAGATGAAGATGATAAAGTGAAAGTTGGAGTAGTGTTAATAGTTAACTCATCAATGATCATTGTTGGAGTAGTTGTAGCGCTATCTTGACGGAACATGAATCCTCCGAAAGCTGTAAAAGCAGCAGCTGGAGTTACACTAACAGTTGAACTTGAAGAACCAGCAATTGTTGGGTTTTCGTATAATGATAAAAGATTTGTTGTAAAGTCGTATCCTAAAACTAAATATTGTGTTTCATTAGCATTGTATAGGTTTGCAGACCAGTTTGTTGGAGCTGCAGCAGTTCCTAAACCATATTGATATTGCGTTCCGTTTTTTCTAATCCAAATTCTTGCATTTGTATTTGCTCCAGCAGCATCAGTAAAGAAAGCAAAATAAGTATTTGTTAAATCAACTGTTACATTTGATAAATCAGAAGCAGTTGCTAAGAAAGAAGCGTAAATTGTTCCTGAATTTGTAGTTGTAAATGGAGTTCTAACATCAATACCAGCTCCAGAAAATGAGATTGAATTTCCTGTTGAAGTAATTCCTGTATAATTTAAGTTTCCAGTTACTACTAAAACGTTATCGCCAGAGAATGCATTTGTCCATTTTTGTTCCGCGCCTAAAGAGTTTCCAATAGTATAGTCGAAAGGCTCATTGTATGGTAAAGTGTTTGTTGGTTTACATTCAGGAGAATTTCCGTTTGTAGAAAGATTACAAGTCCCTCCAGTTACTGTAATTGAATAAGCTGTTCCTTCAGTAATTCCAGAAATAATAATATTTCCAGCTGCTACTGATGTTGGGTTATCGCCACCAACAGTCCCTGAAGTTGGAGTAACAACATAAGTTGCATTAGCACCGCCAGTGTATGGTATAGTAACAGTATAAGTATCTAGTGCTATAGTTGAAGCGTCACATACTGCAACTGGTGCGAGTAAAGCTAAAGTACAAGATGCAGAAACATTCGACAATTTAACATCATCAATTCTGAACTGACCTAATGCAGGAGTTGGTTGTGTAAATTTTAATGATAAAGTAGCCGATGAAGGTATTTGACCTCCAGGAATTGTTACTAAAGTCCATCCTGTTCCAGTTGCCGTATATGTTATAGGTGTCCAAAGTGTACCGCCATTAGTACTATATTCAACAGTAGGTAAGTTTGCCGCATTTGAAGTGTTCAATCCAAATGATAATTGAATGTCAGATGCAAGATATGCAGAAGAATTTAATCCGTCAATTTGAAAGTATAATCCCGCAGTGTTTGTAATAAATACATTTCTACCTTGAGATGCTCCTACGTAAGCTCCTGTGTTTAATGTTGATCTTGTGTCTGCAGTCCCAGTGTAAACTATTGGAGTGCTATTTTGAAATACATTTGCTGCTATACTTAACGTACCAGTAGCTGTTCCAATGTTTTCAGAATAGAAAACCTGTCCGAAAGACAAAGAACTAATTGTAATTAATAATAAAGAGTAAATTTTTTTCATTTTTTAAAAAATTAAATTGAGTACAAAGATAAGAAAAACATTAATTCCCAAACTATTTTTTGTAAGGAAATTAATGTTTTCTTAATATAAGATATTTAAACAACTAGTTAATAATCAATTTTTTAGTTGAAATTTTGTTCTCTTCAGTGATTTTTATAATGTAAATTCCTGAACTTAAATTAGAAACGTTTACAGTATTATTTATTACTTTAGTGTTTACTACTTCTTTTCCTAACGTATTTATAATAGTTACATTGATGTCGCTATTTAAAGCGGTTTCAATAAATAAATTATTTTTTGTCGGGTTTGGATACATTTTTAATCCTTCAATTTGAGAGAAATTCGATGCAGATAAAGTTATTTCAGCAGCACTTCTTGATACAACTTGAGGAACTCCGTTAAATTCAGCAACTAAAACCGCTCTGTTTCCAGCTCCGGTAGGAATAATTTGTCCGATATAATTAGATTCTGCAAACATAGTTCTGAATTCAATATTGGCACCATCATTTAAATTATAGCTTAAATTAGCAGCAAAAGTAATTATACCATCAGCAGTTGTGAAAGTTGATCCGTTGATTTGTACCAATTCACTTTCGTAGTTTTCAACATTATTTGCAATAGCTGCTGCTGTAACTATTTCTGGAGTAACTGTATTTCCCGATGATGCAATTGTTGCGTTTTCTAAAGGTAAAAATTGTAACACACCACTAAATAATGTTGTTTGTCCTTTTAAACTAGAAATGGCATCGCCTGCAACCATTGGAGTTGAAATTGTAGCTGGTACATCGTCAATTAATATGGCAGCAGAGCTATCTTGTATGTATTTTTGATTTCTTGTTGTTCTAGCGTAAGTAATAACAGGATTACTTGAAACTTGATAATATTTTCCAGCTCCATTTAAAATTACATCGGCTCTTAATGCAGCTAAATTAGCCACAACATTGTAATTTGCAATTGTAAAAGTAACAGATGTATTTGTAGCAGGCACTATAGCAACATGTGAATTATCAACTAATTCTATGTTAATCGTATATGTTCCTGGTGTTAAACTAGTTAAAGAAATAGGTGTAGTGTCATATTTCATAACTATTGAACCTCCATTTATTGTATAGTGAATGTGTCCATCACCAGTTCCGTTCGCTACGTTGAAATTGCTAACTGTTAAGCCAACATTTGCTGTTGTGGTAAGTGGTGAATAAATAGTTCCGTTGGATGGGCTATTTATAGTTATTGAAGGGCTTAAACTTGCGGCAGTCCAAGAAAAATCATCTACAAGAATTCTTTGAGTATTAGCAGTATTAGCTTTTACTCTAACTTTAATGTTTGGGTTAGTGCTATTAATTACACCATT
>JAULXA010000223.1:0-3655 GCA_032118875.1 Flavobacterium sp. | reverse complement strand
ATGGGAAATATACTTTTGTTGTTTGTGCAAGGGATTATCTTTATTTCAAATTCTAATCAGCTACAACTATTGCTCATTTTGACATATATACAAAAATAGTTTAAAATACATAAGCCAAATACTAAAAATATAACTATCCTATATCTGTGCTTTGGACACATTCCAAAGATTTAATAACGAGACGTTCTACCAGTTACTTTGACTTCAAGAAACTTTCACTCAAAATCTGCTATTAAAAAGGGGGAAAGTAATTGAGCTAATTTTCATGACTTAAAAACACCCTATTACTCATAAAAAGAGTGAAATGACTCTGAACATTTTTATCCAATTCAAAGTATAAAAAACCATATGGTTATATCATTTTAGGCGTTTTTGCTTCAATTTTACTTTATATTCTTTCAGGAAAAAGTATTTTAAGTGAATATGGTGGAGTTTTACCAGAAATTGGTTTAGCCTTTGTAGGTTTGAAAACGTTATTTTTTGCAGCCTTATTATTTACTGAAAAGTACAGAAAAACAATTCGTTTGGCTTTATTTTCATTAACTATATTTCTTTTCGTTTTATTGATTATTCAAAATGCGGTTAGTGAATTCTTTTTTTGGAATGAATTTGGTGTGAGATATAACTTTATAGCGGTTGATTATTTAGTTTACACCAATGCAGTAATTGGAAATATTATGGAATCTTATCCTGTTGTTCCCTTATTTGCTGGTGTTGGAATCCTTGCTTTTATTTCAACTTATCTTATTATCAAAAAATCTAAATCGTATTTAGAAAACCTTCCTGATTTCCCAAATAAATTAAAAATTGTTGCATTACAGGTTGTTTTGTTTTTAGGCGCTTTGTTTTTTATTCCGAAAATATCTTCACAACAAAATAGTAGTAATATTTATGCGAATGAACTTCAAGCAAATGGACTTCAAAAGTTCTACAAAGCATTTACTAACAGCGAATTAGATTATTTTGAGTTTTATGAAATCATTCCCGAATCGCAATTAGCTGATTTAGAAACAGTCACTCATATTAATTACAAACATAACATCACACATATTACTTCAAATGGTGAAGAACATAAAAAAAATGTAGTTTTAATTACAGTAGAAAGTTTAAGTGCCGAGTTCATGAAACACTACGGAAACACTAATAACATCACTCCTTTTTTAGATCAATTAGCTGAAGAAAGTTTATTCTTTACGAATTTATATGCCACAGGAAACAGAACTGTTAGAGGTTTGGAAGCTGTAACACTTTCTTTACCTCCAACTCCAGGTGAAAGTGTGGTAAAACGAAAAGACAATAAAGACAAATTTAGCATTGGAAGTGTCTTTAATTCAAAAGGCTATACTTCAAAATTTTTATACGGTGGCGATGCCTATTTTGATAACATGCAAGATTTCTTTGAAGGAAATGGCTATGATATTGTAGATAAATCGAGTTTAAAACCTAACGAAATTTCGTTTTCAAATATTTGGGGAGTTTGCGATGAAGATATGGCTAAAAAAGCTATTCAAATTATGAATGCAGAAGCAAAAACAGGAAAACCTTTCTTTAATCACTGGATGACCGTCAGTAATCACAGACCATTTACATATCCAGAAGGAAAAATTAGTATTCCAGGAACTGCAAAATCTAGAGATGGTGGCGTTATGTACACCGATTATGCTTTGAAACAGTTTTTCGAAATGGCTAAAAAACAGCCTTGGTTTAAAAATACCGTTTTTGTAATTGTTGCCGATCATTGCGCTTCAAGTTCTGGAAAAACAGAATTACCAATGGACAAATACAGAATTCCCGCTTTAATTTATTCGCCTGGATTTATTCAACCACAAAAAATGGATAAATTGGTTTCCCAAATTGATTTAATGCCAACGGTTTTAGGTTTATTAAATTTCGATTATCAATCTAAATTTTTTGGTCAAAATGTGTTGTTATCAACTTATAAACCTAGAGCATTTATAGCTACTTATCAGGATTTAGGTTATATTAGCAATGATACTTTAACCATTATTTCTCCAGTCAAAAAAATGAAACAATATGCTTTAGTAGCTGAAGTTCATAAAGAAGTGGAAGGTAAATTTGAAATACATTATACCGAAAAATTATTGACCAAGAAAAACAAACATCTCGAAAAAGAAACCGTTGGTTATTATGAAGAAGCCGCCGGAATTTTAAAGAAACATAAATATCAAAAGATTACAAAATAACCCAAAAAAAAACTTCTTGAAAAGCATCAAGAAGTTTTTTTTTATGTCAATTCTAATCTAAAAAGGAAAACTTATTCTTCTTTATTCTTCAAAACCATTAACAAAGTATACGCATCACTAATAACTACACTTTTGTTTTGTAAGGTTTCATAGTTTCTGATTTCCGAAACTTTATCGGTAACAATTCCTATTTGCACTTCTTGCATAGTGAAAGAATTTTTGTTTGCATCTTGTACGAAAACGAATTTCTTATCTTCAAAATCTACAATCGCATCGTTACTTACAACATAAGCATTGTTATTATCTACTTGAATACTAGCGTTGATGTAATTTCCAGGAATTAGTTTTTTAGTTGTATTGGAAATTTTCGCATACACTTCAATAGCATTTTCCTCCGAATAACTTTTGTTAACAAACTCAATTTTAGTTTCGTAAAAAACATCCGGTTGTGTGTTCGTGTAGACTTTAATTTTTTGTCCGATGGCTAAATTTGCTGCATCTTTTTCAAATACGTTTAATTTCGCATACATGCTTTGGTTGTCCATAATTTGAAATAACATGTCTGTTGCATTCACATATTTTCCAATGTTTACATCAATTTTTGTAACCATTCCTGAAATTGGCGCATAAATATTTACCGATTTTGAAATCGTATTCGCAGTTAATGAAGTCGGATTGATATGAATCAACTTCAATTTTTCTTCTAACGATTTTAGCGTGATTCTTTGTTTGGCGAATTCACTTTCAGCAAGTTGAAAGTTCTTTTCACTAACCGCTTGCGAAGAATTTAATTCTTTCTGACGTGCATAATCTTTTGAAGCATAAGCCAATTGTTGCTTCGTAGTTAAATAATCTTGTTGAATTTGCACATACGATTGATCTTCAATAACCGCCAAAACTTGTCCTTTTCCAATTACCATTCCTGGCATTACTTTGATATTTTTTATATATCCGCCAAGTGGCATACTCACACTTGCCATTGCATTTGGTGCTAAAGTAATTTTACCGTTTACTTTTATCGTACTTGAAAGTGAAGTATTCGTTAAACTTCCAATTTTAATTTTTGAATTATCTAATTGATTTTTAGTCAATTCCACTACATTTTCTTTAACAGTAGTTTCTGTTGTAGATTCTTCTTTTTTCGACTGACAAGCTATTGTTAAAGCCAAAATCAGTACTAAATATATATTTTTCATTTGTTTCGATTTAAATTTTAATTGAAATACAAGATTTGGATGATATTGTTATTATACGATTGAATTTTATCGAAATAATCTGATTTTGCTTCAAGTGCTTGGTTCATTGTCCAAGACCATTCCATAAAATTAATATCTCCATTTAAAATTTGCTTGTTTGCATTCGCCATAATTGAATTGGTATTTGGCAAAACAACTGTTTCATAATAAGACAAAACTTCTTGATTATTAGCCTGTTTCACAGAATAAGTATTC
>JAULXA010000222.1:0-4866 GCA_032118875.1 Flavobacterium sp. | reverse complement strand
AAAAGGAATTGTAGCAACTAAAGTTGTAATATAAAACGATTAATTTATTACCGTCTAAAAACGCTCCCCAAAAAGGAGCGTTTTTTTTGTGCTTTATTTTTTTATTTAGAATGATTATAAATGTATTCATTTTAATGAAATTACAATTCTTATTAGAGTTTTAATTTTGATAATACCACAATACAAATTATTTTTGTAGCTATTTTCAAATCAACACTAAAATGCAAAATTCTCAAATCGATTTTATACCTATTCTGATGCAAGTTTTACTTGCTGTAGGGTTTGTTGCTTTAACTATATTTGGCTCAAGCCTTTTAGGCCCAAAAAGATCCTCTGTAAACAAAGATAAAAGTTTCGAATGTGGAATTGAATCTGTAGGAAACGCTCGTATTCCTTTCTCAGTTAAATATTTTTTAGTAGCCATTTTATTCGTTCTTTTTGACGTGGAAGTTATTTTCATGTATCCTTGGGCTGTAAATTTTAAAGAGTTAGGCACAGAAGGATTGATTAAAATGATTATTTTTATGACTTTATTACTAATTGGTTTCTTCTATGTCATTAAGAAGAAAGCGTTAGTTTGGGAATAACAAATTGGAACGTATGGAAAAGAATAAAGTAAATATGGTTGACGCTCCAGAAGGGCATGTTGGTGAAGGGTTCTTCGCAACGAAATTAGACCAAGTAGTTGGTTTAGCTCGTGCCAATTCATTATGGCCATTGCCATTCGCCACTTCTTGTTGTGGTATTGAATTTATGGCAACAATGGCTTCACATTACGATTTAGCTCGTTTTGGATCTGAACGTGTGAGTTTTTCTCCTCGTCAGGCGGATATGTTACTAGTAATGGGAACCATCTCAAAAAAAATGGCGCCAATTTTACGTCAAGTTTACGAACAAATGTCAGAACCACGCTGGGTTATTGCCGTTGGAGCTTGCGCTTCTTCAGGTGGTATTTTTGATACGTATTCTGTTTTACAAGGAATTGACAAAGTAATTCCTGTAGACGTTTATGTACCAGGCTGCCCACCACGTCCAGAACAAATCGTAGATGGCGTAATGCAATTACAAGAACTAGTGAAAAGTGAATCTCAAAGAAGAAGACATTCTGCAGAATACAAAGAATTGTTGGCTTCCTATAACATAGAATAATAATGGCTTTAGAATCATTAGACATACAAAACAAACTGCAAGAAACTTTTGGTGAGCATGTAAAGTATTTCAGAACAGAATACGACATGTTTGTTTTAGAAGCAAATGCAGATGTAGTGTATAACGTAATCAAGTTTTTAAAAGAAGAACCTTCTTTGAACTTTAATTTTCTTACTGACCTTTGTGGTGTTCATTATCCAGATAGTGAAGAAAACGAACAATTTTGTGTCGTATATCATTTACACAATTGGTACGAAAACAAAAGAATTAGAGTGAAAACTTTTTTAAACGGAACCACTCCTGAAGTAAAATCTGTCACTTCTTTATACAATTGTGCAGATTGGATGGAAAGAGAAACTTTCGATTTCTACGGAATCATTTTCAAAGGGCATCCAAATTTAGTTCGTATTTTAAATATGGACGAAATGGTTTCTTTCCCAATGAGAAAAGAATTCCCAATGGAAGATTCAGGAAGAACAGACAAAGACGACCGTTTCTTTGGTAGAACCATTAACAATTCAACAATTTAAGATGGGAACAGTAGCATTACCAGCAGATCACAGATATTATAAATATATAGAGGAACGTCACAACGAAGATGGTAGCGAATTAGCTATCTTAAACTTAGGACCTACTCACCCTGCCACTCACGGAATTTTTCAAAACATCTTATTAATGGATGGTGAAAGAATTTTAGATGCAGAACCTACAATCGGATACATTCATAGAGCCTTTGAAAAAATCGCAGAGAATCGTCCGTTTTATCAAATTACTCCTTTAACAGATCGTATGAACTATTGCTCATCGCCAATCAACAATATGGCTTGGTGGATGACTTTAGAAAAATTATTAGACATCGAAGTTCCAAAACGTGCACAATATTTACGTGTGATTGTGATGGAATTAGCTCGTATCACGGACCATTTAATATGTAACTCAATTTTAGGTGTAGATACTGGAGCTTATACAGGTTTCTTATATGTGTTTCAATTCCGTGAAAAGGTTTATGAAATTTACGAAGAAATTTGTGGTGCTCGTTTAACTACAAATATGGGAAGAATTGGTGGTTTCGAAAGAGATTGGTCGCCAAGAGCATTTGAATTATTAGATACTTTCTTAAAAGATTTTCCAGTTGCTTGGAAAGAATTTGAAGATTTATTTACAAGAAATAGAATTTTTATTGACAGAACGGTTAACGTTGGACCAATTTCAGCGGAACAAGCTATGTCATACGGATTTACTGGTCCGAATTTAAGAGCCGCAGGTGTGGATTACGATGTTCGTGTGGCACAACCTTATTCTTCTTATGAAGATTTCGAATTTAATATTCCTGTTGGAAAATCAGGTGATACGTACGACAGATTCTGTGTAAGAAATGCTGAAGTTTGGGAAAGTTTAAGCATTATCCGTCAGGCTTTAGAAAAAATGCCAGAAGGAAATGTATTCCACGCAGATGTTCCTGATTATTACCTTCCTCCAAAAGAAGACGTATACCATAATATGGAAGCTTTAATTTATCACTTTAAAATTGTAATGGGTGAAGTTCCTATTCCAGTTGCCGAAGTGTATCATCCTGTTGAAGGTGGTAACGGAGAATTAGGTTTTTATTTAATTACAGACGGAAGTAGAACACCATATAGATTACATTTCAGAAGACCAAGTTTTATATATTATCAAGCTTACCCTGAAATGATTAAAGGTTCAATGTTGTCAGATGCCATTGTAATCTTATCAAGTTTAAATGTAATTGCTGGCGAATTAGACGCTTAATAAATTATAAATGATGAGTTTTAAAATCTTAAAATTCAAAATTTAAAATAAGACAAATGGAAATATCAAATATCAAACAAGAGATAAATATAACTGAAGCGTTAATGACTCGTATTAACGAATTAATCAGTCATTATCCTGCAGATAAAAAGAAATCGGCATTAATTCCTGTTTTGCATGAAGTACAAGATGCTCATGACAATTGGTTAAGTGTAGAATTACAACAAAAAGTTGCAGAAATTTTGGAAATTCTTCCAATTGAAGTGTACGAAGTGGTAACTTTCTATACGATGTTTAACACAAAACCTGTGGCTAAATATATGTTCGAATTTTGTAGAACTTCTTGTTGTGCAACTCGTGGTGTAGAAGATTTAATGGATTACGCTTGTTCAAAACTTGGCGTGAAAGAAGGAGAAATTACTTCAGACGGCTTGTTTCAAGTAGTTGGTGTAGAATGTTTAGGTGCTTGTGGATATGCTCCAATGTTGCAATTAGGCGATTTTTATCACGAAAAACTATCAAAGGAATCCTTCGATAATTTGATTGAAGATTGCAAAGCTGAAAAAATAACTTTACACGATAAATAATATCATGGGAAAGAAAATATTATTAGACAAAATAAATATTCCAGGAATTAAAACCTATGATGTATATCGCGAAAATGGCGGTTATAAATCAGTGGAAAAAGCATTAACCATGCAACCAGACGATATTACGGAAGAAGTAAAAGCTTCTGGACTTCGTGGTCGTGGTGGTGCCGGTTTCCCAGTAGGAATGAAATGGAGTTTTATCGATAAGAAATCAGGAAAACCTCGTCACTTAGTTTGTAATGCAGACGAATCTGAACCAGGTACTTTCAAAGACCGTTTCTTAATGGAATATATTCCTCACCTTTTAATTGAAGGAATGATTACTTCAAGTTTTGCACTTGGCGCTAATCTTTCTTACATATATATTAGAGGGGAATATATGTGGGTTTACAAAATTTTAGAAAAAGCTATCAAAGAAGCTTATGCTGCTGGTTGGTTAGGTAAAAACATTAAAGGTTCTGGTTTCGATTTAGACTTATATGTTCATGTTGGTGCAGGAGCTTATATTTGTGGAGAAGAAACAGCCTTAATTGAATCTTTAGAAGGAAAAAGAGGAAATCCTCGTATCAAACCACCGTTTCCTGCCATTTCAGGATTATGGGCGAACCCAACTGTGGTAAATAATGTAGAATCAATTGCTGCTGTGCCTTGGATTGTAATGAATTCTGGTGCCGAATATGCAAAAATTGGTTTAGAAAGATCTACTGGAACCAAATTAATTTCAGCTTCTGGACATATTAAAAATCCAGGTGTGTACGAAATTGAAATGGGAATTACAGTAGAAGAATTTATGAATTCTGACGAATACTGTGGCGGTATGATTGACGACAGACCTTTAAAGGCTTTAGTTCCTGGAGGTTCATCTGTGCCAATTTTACCAGCACATTTAATATATAAAACTGCTGCCGGAACAGACCGATTAATGACTTACGAGTCTTTATCAGACGGAGGTTTCGCAACTGGTTCGATGTTAGGTTCTGGAGGTTTCATCGTATATAATGATACTACTTGTATTGTTAGAAACACTTGGAATTTCTCTCGTTTCTACCACCATGAAAGTTGTGGACAATGTACACCATGTCGTGAAGGAACAGGTTGGTTAGAAAAAATCTTATGGAGAATTGAAAACGGCCAAGGTCGTGAAGAAGATATTGATTTACTATGGAACATTCAATCTAAAATTGAAGGAAACACCATTTGCCCATTAGGTGATGCTGCTTCTTGGCCAGTAGCTGCTGCTATTCGTCACTTCAGAGAGGAATTTGAATACCATGTAAGATTCCCAGAAAAAATTAAAGATAGAAACCATTTTGTGAACGAACCATTTGAAAAAGTACGTCACTTAATTGGAAAACAA
>JAULXA010000221.1:0-17115 GCA_032118875.1 Flavobacterium sp. | reverse complement strand
GGAATGAACTTCGAAATTGCTAAAGCAGAAAATGCCGTAATTTCATTAGAGGAAAACTATCAAGAAAAATACGAAGGTTTTGATCCGAATAATCCAAATACACAAATTGGATTAAAAATTATGCAAGAAGAAACTTTAATGCAAAGTATTGATTTTGCAAGTACAGTACAACGATATTTTAAAAACTCTTTACAAAGAAAAGATTTAGGAATGCACCAACAACCACTTTGGGTTTTAGATGCAACGGTAATGCCAGGTGTTTTAATTGAATTAGGTTTTTTAACCAATTCAGAAGAATCTAAATACATGAAATCTGAGGAAGGAAAATCGAATTATTCTCAAATTATTGCCCGTTCTATTATTGAATATAAAAATAATTTAAAAGGTACGAATACGATTCCAAACGAATTGGATATTAAAGAACCTATAATTATTGAACCAGAAATAGATTTAGTTTCAACAGATACATCAACAGTAGCAAATTCTACAACTATTGCTGCAGTTCCAGTTGGTTCGGGTTACAAAGTTCAAATTAGTTTTACTACTAAAAAATTAGAATTAATTCCTGAAAACTTTAACGGATTAACTAATATTTCTGTTTTAGAAATAAATGGTGGTTACAAATATTATTATGGTGAAGGAAGCATGGAAACTTGCAAAAAATTATTAGCCGAAGCCAAATTAAAAGGATATAAATCTGCTTTTATAGTAGAATCAAAATAAAAAAATGACAAAATTAACCCAATTACTGTTTGTACTTTTATTAACGATTACGGCACAATCTCAAACTAAAAAGTTTAAGGTTGTTTTAGACGCTGGTCATGGTGGAAAAGATTACGGTGCTACGTATCACGGGAATATCGAAAAGAAAATTTCATTAAACACGGTGCTTAAAGTTGGCGAAATTTTATCAAAAGAATCTAATATTGAAGTTGTTTATACCAGAAAAACAGATGTTTTTGTAGAGTTAAATGAACGCGCGAATATTGCGAATCGATCTAAAGGACATTTATTTGTTTCTATGCATTGTAATGCCAACGACAATCAGGCTGCAGCCGGAAATGAAACCTATGTAATGGGAGTTACCAGAAATGCTGCGAATTTAGAAGTGGCGAAAAAGGAAAATGCCGTTGTTACATTAGAAAGTGATTATAAAATTAAATACGATGGTTTCGATCCAAAATCACCAGAATCGGTGATGGGAATTTCTATCATGCAAGAAGAAAATATTCAACAAAGTATTGATATTGCTGGAAAAGTACAACAAGCTTTTACCAAATTTACGACAAGTAAAAACAGAGGTGTAAAACAAGCTGGTTTCTTAGTTTTAAGAAAAATTATCATGCCTCGTGTGCTAATTGAAATGGGTTTCGTATCCAACAAAGATGAAGGCGCTTTTTTAAATTCTGCAGAAGGACAAAATAAATTAGCTGAAGCAATAGCCAAAGCAATTTTAGAATATAGAGATGATTTCTTCAAGTTAGAAACGGTTGTAACACCAAAAAAAGAAGATTCAAAAAAAGACATTGTTAAAAAAGACGAAACTAAAAAAACAGATGTAAAACCTTCAACGGATAATAAATCGGCGATTGATGGAGTTATATTTAAAGTTCAAATTTCTGCCAGTGGTAAAAAATTGGAAACGTTGCCAAAAAACTTTAAAGGATTAAATGCTATTTCAATAGAAAAAGAAAATGCTCTTTACAAATATTTTTATGGTTCAACATCTTCATATACAACTGCAAAACAATTGTTAGAAGAAGCAAAAGCAAAAGGCTATTCTTCTTCGTTCATTGTGCCTATAAAAAATGGTAAAAAAATTAAATTAAGCGAGGCAATCAAATAAATATTGCTATTTTTGTTTTTTTAAATCATATTATATTTTGAAAATTACAAGAGAAATAAAAGTTGCCGTTTTAGTTATTTTATCCATAGTATTATTTTACTGGGGTTTTGTTTTCCTTAAAGGAAGAAATTTATTCGATAACAGCAATAAATTATATGCCGTATATGATAATGTGGCTGGATTAGTAGTTTCTGCTCCAGTTACAATTAACGGACTAAACATCGGAAAAGTAAATACTATTGAAATGCTACCTGATGGTAAAATGAAGGTAGAATTAGTAATTTCAAACGAGCAAATTCAAATTGCAAAATCGAGTATTGCTCAAATTAAAGATTCTGGGTTAATTGGTGGAAGAGAAATTGCTATCATAAATAATTTTTCAGACACTAACTACGTTGAATCAGGTGATACCTTAAAAACTTCAGATAAATTAGGATTAACTGCCGAATTAGCCAATCAAATCGGACCGGTAAAAGATAAAGTAGAAGTTCTTTTAGAAAACGCGAATAAATTAATAGAAAATTTAAATGCAACATTAGATGCGTCTACACAACAGAAACTAAAATCTGCCATAGCTTCATTAGAAGTTACAATGGCTGAATTTAGTCAGACTTCAAAAAGCATCAACGGCATTTTAGCAGAAAATAAAACGAAATTAAATACTACATTAACTAATTTCGAAAAAACCTCGAGCAATTTAAATAGTATGTCTAGTTCTTTAGAAAAAGCGGATTTAGGAGCAACAGTTAAAAAACTAGAAGCGACTTTAACAAGTGTAAACGGAATGATGACCAACTTAGAACAAGGAAAAGGTTCTATGGGTAAATTATTAAGTGACGACGCGATGTATACTAATTTGACTAAAACATCAAAAGAATTAGAATTATTATTACAAGATTTACGATTAAACCCTACGCGATATGTAAATGTGTCTGTTTTCGGTAAGAAAAACAAACCATATATTGCACCAACTACTGAAATTATTATTAAAGAAGAACAACCTAAAAACTAAACCCTATGAGTTTTTTACCAAATATTATTTTTGCAATTGTCCTAATAGTAGGCGTTGGTTTTTTTGCGAAAAATGTTAAAAAAATAATACGAAATATTAAATTAGGACAAAACGTGAACAGATCAGATAATTCTGGAGCACGTTGGAAAAATATGGCATTAATTGCTTTGGGACAGAAAAAAATGTTCACAAGACCAATTCCTGCAATTTTGCACTTTACTTTATATGCAGCATTTATAATTACTCAAATTGAGTTGTTAGAAATTATTGTTGATGGACTTTTTGGAACACACCGTTTCTTTAAAACAGGTTTAGGTGGATTTTATACGTTCTTAATCAGTTTCATCGAAATTCTTTCTTTATTGGCATTAATTGCGACTATTGCGTTTTTATCGAGAAGAAATTTATTAAAATTACCACGTTTCAACAAAGTAGAAATGTTAGGCTGGCCAACTAAAGATGCTAACTTAATCTTAATCATGGAAGTTGTTTTAGTAACGTGTATTTTCACTATGAATGGAACGGATGAAGTTTTATATTCATTAGGAAAATCTCATTATGAAGGTATAGGTTCATTCAATTTTGCCGTATCTCAACATTTAGGACCAGCAATTTTCGGTGGAATGAGCGAAAGTGCTTTACATATTTTGGAAAGAGTAGGATGGTGGGGACATTTATTAATGGTTATTGCTTTCTTAAATTATTTATACTTTTCAAAACACTTACATATTTTATTAGCGTTCCCAAATACTTATTTTGCCGATTTAAATCCAAAAGGACAATTCGACAATTTAGAAAGTGTTACGAATGAAGTAAAATTAATGATGGATCCAAATGCCGATCCGTTTGCAGCACCAGCGAATCCTGATGCGGTTCCAGCTAAATTCGGAGCTTCAGATGTTCAAGATTTAAATTGGGTACAATTATTAAATGCGTACACATGTACGGAATGTGGTCGTTGTACTTCATCATGTCCAGCAAATATTACAGGTAAGAAATTATCGCCTCGTAAAATTATGATGGATACACGTGACAGATTAGAAGAAGTTGGAAAAAATATGGATGCCAATAATGGTATTTTTGTTCCAGATAATAAATCTTTATTAAACGATTACATTACTCCAGAAGAACTTTGGGCTTGTACATCTTGTAACGCTTGTGTGGAAGAATGTCCAATTAATATTAGTCCATTATCTATTATTATGGATATGAGACGTTATTTAGTAATGGAACAAAGTGCTGCACCAATGGAATTAAACGCAGTAATGACCAACATTGAAAATAACGGTGCACCTTGGCAATACAACCAACAAGATAGAGTAAACTGGAGAAACGAAGCATAAAATAACTACACAACAACAACAACAACAACAACAACAACAACAACAACAACAACAACAACAACAACAAGCATGAAAAAAGAAGAAATTGACGGGAAATTACAAGAATTAACTGTAAATGGAGAACATTTAAGTCCAATATTACCAGAAGGAATAAAAAATTACCTGATTGATATTGACGGAACCATTTGCGATGACATTCCAAACGAAGAACCAGAGAGAATGGCTACGGCAAAATTATATCCAGATGCTTTGGAAACTTTGAATAAATGGTATGATGAAGGTCACGTTATTTTCTTTTTCACATCTCGTACAGAAGCGCATAGAGAAGTTACAGAGGCATGGTTGAACCAACACGGTTTCAAATATCACGGAATGGTAATGGGAAAACCTCGCGGTGGGAATTACCATTGGATTGATAATCATTTGGTTAAAGCAACAAGATATAACGGAAAGTTTACAGATTTAATTGAAAAAGATGTAACTATCCAAGTTTTTGATGACGAATATAATGCGGAATTAAACGATTAATTCAATCATATTTATCAGGAAGGAACTGAAATAATCCCGAAATTTCGGAACAGTTTAAATAACAGAACAAACATAAAATAATATGTCAGAAAATTTAGTAGTACCAACAATGGCCGAAATGATGGCACAAGGACAAGCACCAGAAGTTTTGTTTTGGGTAGGTTGTTCAGGTAGTTTTGATGATAGAGCAAAAAAAATCACAAAAGCATTTGTAAAAATTTTAAACAAAGCCAAGGTTCCTTTTGCTGTTTTAGGTACGGAAGAAAGTTGTACTGGTGATCCTGCAAAAAGAGCTGGTAATGAATTTTTATTTCAAATGCAAGCCATGATGAATATTGAAGTCATGAATGCGTATGAAGTAAAAAAAATAGTTACAGCTTGTCCACATTGTTTTAATACCATTAAAAATGAGTATCCAGAATTAGGTGGGAAATACGAAGTTGTGCATCATACTGAATTTCTGAAATCATTATTAGATTCTGGAAGATTAACTATTGAAGGCGGACAATTTAAAGGAAAGCGTATTACGTTTCATGACCCATGTTATTTAGGTCGTGCTAATAATATTTACGAAGCACCAAGAGATTTGATTCAAAAATTAGACGCAGAATTAGTTGAAATGAAACGTTCTCGTGCCAACGGATTATGTTGTGGTGCTGGTGGAGCGCAAATGTTTAAAGAACCAGAAAAAGGGGATAAAGACATCAATGTGGAAAGAACAGAAGATGCTTTAGAAACACAACCTGAAATTATTGCTGCTGGTTGCCCGTTTTGTAATACGATGTTAACTGACGGAATTAAAAATAAAGAAAAAGAAGGCTCAGTTCAGGTAATGGATATTGCTGAATTAATTGCTAATGCACAAGATTTATAATATGAAAAAACTATTTTTATTATTAGTCGTAATTGCTAATCAAAGTTTTTCACAAGATGTAATGGATAAAATTACAATTGAAACCTGTGAATGTATAAAAGCTAAAAACCTTGATTTAGAAAAAGTTGAAGCTAGTGAATTACAGATGCAATTGGGATTATGTATGATGCAATCTTACAGTAATCATAAAGAAAAACTTCCAAAAAACAAAAGAGTTTTGCTTGATAATGATGACCAAATGGAAAAATTTGGAGAAGAAATTGGAATGAAAATGATTACGCATTGTCCTGATATTCTTATGGCTATTGGTAAAAATGAAATCGATAAAAGTGAAGACAATGAAGTTACTGATGTACTAAGTTTGTCTTCAACAGGACAATTAATTGAAAGAAAAACAGATGGTTTCTTAACTATTAGAATTAAAGAAGAATCTGGAAGAATTAATGATTTTATTTTAGTTAAAAATTTTGATAACGCTTATTTAATTTCTGATGATGTTTTAAAAGTTAATACTAAAGTAAAAGTAGATTTTTACTACGAAGATATTTATGATTCTAAATTAAATAAATTCGTAAATTCAAAAGTTTTACTAGACATACAAAAAATATAATGTATATACCATTCGAAAATTTACCTGAAGAATCTAAAATTTGGATTTACCAATCGAACAGAAAATTATCTGACGATGAAGTAATATCAATTGATGAAAAATGCCAAGAATTTATTGAAAATTGGGCAGCTCACGGAACAAGTTTAGAAGCTTCATTCCTTTTAAAATATAACCGTTTCATTATTTTTGGGGTGAATCAAGAAGTGCAACAAGCTACAGGTTGTTCAATTGATGCTTCTGTTCATTTCATTCAACAATTAGAACAAGATCTTCAAATTGAATTGTTAGATAAGATGAATGTTACCTACAAAATAGGGGAACACATTGCTCATAAAACACTTATCGATTTCAAAAAAATGGCAAAAGAAAAAGCAGTAACGTCAAAAACTATTGTTTTTAATAATTTAATAAACACAAAAGGCGAATTGGAAGAATTTTGGGAAGTTCCTGCTGAAGAAAGTTGGCACAGTAGATTTTTCTAAAAAAAAATAACTAACTTTGAAAATCATCAGAAAATAGAAATTCTGATGGTTTTTTTATTTATTTACGATTCATGAAACACTATATATATATAATTTTATTTTTCTCAACTTTAGGTTTTGCACAAAATAAAATCAATACACAAACCCAAGAAAAATGGGTGGATAGCACTTATAATTCACTTTCTTTTGAGGAAAAAGTGGGGCAATTGTTTATGATTGCTGCGTATTCCAACAAAAAAGAAGAACATGCTCAAGATTTAGATAAATTAATTACCAAATATAAAATTGGTGGATTAATCTTTTTTCAAGGTGGACCGAATCGTCAAGCGAAATTAACCAATCGTTTTCAAGCGAAATCTAAAATCCCAATGCTTATTGGTATCGATGCAGAATGGGGTTTGAGTATGCGAATTGATTCTACACATTCGTATCCTTGGAACATGACTTTAGGTGCAATTAAAGACAATTCTCTACTTGAAAAAATGGGAATGCAAATGGCTGATCAATCTAAAAGATTAGGGATTGATTTCACATTCGGTCCTGTAGTTGACATCAATACGAATCCAAAAAATCCAATTATTGGAAATCGTTCTTTCGGTGAAACAAAAGAAAATATAGCGGAAAAAGCAGTGGCTTATATGCGTGGCTTGCAATCGTATGGCGTTTTTGCAACTGCGAAACATTTCCCAGGTCACGGTGATACTTCAACGGATTCACATCATGCTTTACCAACGGTAGATTTTACAAGAGAACGAATTGAAGAAGTAGAATTATATCCTTATAGAGAACTCATTAAGAATGGTTTAGCGAGTGTAATGGTAGCGCATTTAAATGTGCCAAGCATTGAACCTCGTGAAAATTATCCTTCTTCTTTATCGGGAAAAGTGGTGACTGATATTTTAAAAAATCAATTAAAATTTGAAGGTTTAATTTTTACAGATGCCTTAAATATGAAAGGCGCAAGTAATTTCAAACAACCTGGAGATATTGATTTAGCTGCTTTTTTAGCTGGAAATGATGTGTTGCTTTTTGCAGAAAACGTTCCCGTTGCCATTGAGAAATTCAAACAAGCCTTTAAAGACAAGTTATTTACTGAAGAAAGATTAGCGCATTCTGTAAAGAAAATTTTAAAATACAAATACAAAGCAGGCTTAAATAATTACTGCCCAATTGAATTTGAAAATTTATATGCCGATTTAAATAAGAAAGAATACAAGGCTTTGAACTTGGAAATGTATGAAAACGCTATTACAGTTTTAAAAAACGAAGAAGAAATCATTCCAATTAAAAATATTGATAAAGAAAAAATTGCTTACGTTAAAATTGGTGATGGCGATGGAACTTTTTTTATTGAAAAATTAAAGGAATACGCTGAAATTGATGTGATTACGATTAAAAATTTAGATTCTCTATTAGTTAAAATTAAAGACTATTCGAAAGTAATTGTAGGGTATCACAAACCTGAAGGCATTTGGAAGAAAAACGAAATAACTTTCAAAGAAATCAATTGGATTGATAAAATTTCAAAACACAATAAGACCATTGTTACGTTTTTTACTAAGCCATACTCTTTACTAAGAATCCCTACGTTTGAAGATACTGAAGGCTTAATTGAAGCCTATCAAAATAACGAATTTTCCCAGATTGTTGCTGCCGAAATTATCTTTGGAGCTAAAGAAGCCAAAGGTGTTTTGCCGGTTTCTTTAAAAAAAAACTTTAGCGCAAATGATGGAATTCCTACTAAAAATGCGCAACGATTAGGTTTTGCATTTCCGGAACAAGTCAATATGAGTTCGGAAGTTTTAGCTAAAATTGATGCTGTAGCGAATTATGCCATAAAAAGCAAAGCAACACCTGGAATGCAAATTTTGGTAGCTAGAAAAGGTCAAGTTGTTTACAGAAAATCGTTCGGTTATCATACGTATGATACGATTCAAAAAGTTCAGAATTCAGATTTATACGATTTAGCTTCTTTAACAAAAGTATTGAGCACGTTGCCAAACATCATGCAAGATTACGAAAAAGGAAAAATCAATTTTAAAACCACTTTGTCAGAACTAATTCCAAGTTATAAAAATTCAAACAAAGCAGATATTAACTTGTTAGATATGTTAACGCATCAAGCAAAATTACCAGCTTGGACGCCTTTTTATGCCAAAACATTGGATACTCTAAAAAAACCAAGTTATAAATATTATAGAGATTTTAAATCAAAAGAATTCCCATTTAAGGTTTCAAACAATTTATATTTAAGAAAAGATTATAATGATACGATTATAAACTTCATAAAAGAAACAGAACTATTACCTTATAAACAATACAAATACAGCGATTACACGTTCATTTTATTGAAAGAATACTTAGAAAAATCTCAAAATAAAACTTTAGACAGAATATCTGATGATAATTTTTATAAAAGTTTAGGAGCCTATTCTACAACGTATAATCCATTAGATAAGTTCGAATTAAAAAGAATAACACCTTCTGAAATTGATACTTATTTCAGATATGAAACAGTTCACGGTTATGTCCATGATATGGCTGCAGCAATGCAAAACGGAGTTGGTGGTCATGCTGGTTTGTTCTCTAATTCGTTAGATGTAGCGAAAATAATGCAAATGTTTTTGCAAAAAGGAAGTTATGGAGGAATCACTTATTTTTCACCTGAAACTTTTGATGCTTTTAACACGTGTTATTTCTGTAAAATTGGAAATAGAAGAGGTGCTGGTTTTGATAAACCGCAATTAGGTAGCGAAGGTCCAACTTGTGGTTGTACAAATAAATCGAGTTTCGGACATACTGGTTTTACAGGAACTATGGTTTGGGCTGATCCGGAAGAAGAATTGGTTTATATTTTTCTTTCCAACAGAACATATCCAGATGCGAATATCAATAAGTTATCGAAATTGAACATTCGCGAAAATATTCAGAAAATTATTTACGAATCTATAACTGATTAGAAATGACTTCAGAAGCTAAAACTCCAGAGGATTACATTAACTCTTTACCAGAAGACAGAAAAATGTATATGGAAAAATTACGAAATGTAATTCTTAAAAATCTTCCAAAAGGCTTTCAAGAAGGAATGAATTATGGTATGATGGGTTATTATGTTCCACATTCCATTTATCCAAAAGGGTATCATTGTAAACCAACTGATCCTTTACCTTTTATGGGATTTGCATCACAAAAAAACAGCATCAATTTTTACCATATGGGAATTTATGCAAATCCAGCATTATACGATTGGTTCGTTGCGGAATATCCAAAACATTCTACTCGTAAATTAGATATGGGAAAAAGTTGTATCCGATTTAAAAAATTTGAAGAAATACCGTTTGATTTAATTGGAGAATTAGTAACAAAAGTTTCAGTTGAAGATTGGATTTCAACTTATGAATCGGCGTTTTTAAAGAAAAAATAAATTATGAAAATAGCAATGGTTTGTTATCCTACGTTTGGTGGGAGTGGAGTAGTAGCAACGGAGTTAGGATTAGAACTAGCTAAAAAAGGTCATGAAATTCATTTCATTACGTATAAACAGCCTGTGCGTTTATCGCTGCTAAATCCGAATATATTTTTTCATGAAGTAAACGTACCAAATTATCCTTTGTTTCATTATCAACCATATGAATTGGCTTTGTCAAGTAAATTGGTAGATATGGTGAAACTATATAAAATAGATGTTTTACACGTACATTATGCGATTCCACATGCTTATGCAGGATTTATGGCAAAACAAATGTTGGCAGAAGAAGGTATTTCATTACCCATGATTACAACACTTCACGGAACGGACATTACGCTTGTAGGAAATCATCCTTTTTATAAAAGTGCCGTTACATTTAGCATCAATAAATCCGATTTTGTGACAAGTGTTTCAAATAGTTTACGTGAGGATACTTATAGATTATTCGATTTGAATAAAGAAATACACGTTATTCCAAATTTTATAGAAATTGAAGATGTTGTACACGAAAAATCAATTTGTCAGCGTTCTGTATTAGCAAGTTCTAATGAAAGAATTATTACCCATATTTCGAACTTTAGAAAAGTAAAAAACATTCCTGATGTAGTAAAGGTTTTTTACAATGTCCAAAAAGAAATTCCTTCTAAATTAATGATGGTTGGTGAAGGTCCTGAAAAAGCGATTGCCGAAAAATTATGTGAAGATTTAGGCATTTCAGATAAAGTAATTTTCTTCGGAAACAGTAATGACATCAACCAAATTTTAAAATATTCGGATCTGTTTTTATTACCATCTGAAACTGAAAGTTTTGGATTAGCTGCATTAGAAGCGATGGCGTTTAAAGTCCCTGTAATTTCCAGTAATTCGGGAGGAATTCCGGAAGTAAACGAAGAAGGAATTTCAGGATTTTTAAGTGATGTTGGCGATGTGGAAAATATGAGTAAGAATGCAATTTCGATTTTAAAATCGGAAGAAACATTAAATCAATTTAAAAAATCTGCTTTTGAAGTGGCTAAAAAATTTGACATTAAAAATATTCTTCCTTTGTATGAAGATTTGTATAACCAAGCTATTAATTTAGAATCATAAACATGAGTAATTTTAAAAAAATAATTTCACTACTTTGTGTGTCAATTGTATTTATATCTTGTAAACCAAAACAAACAATTGTTGATGAAAATGACGTTTATAAGGTTGTATACAAAAGTCAGATTGGTGGAAAAAAAGAAAAATCAAACTTGATAATCAAAAATTATGAAGATTTTAATGCGTTAATTTCCGAATTAAATATTGACGAAGAAGAATATGAAAAGCTTTTAAACATAGATTTAGAAAAGCACAATTTGTTGGTTAGCTTTTTAGGAGAAAAAACGACTGGAGGTTATGATATTGATGTTGATAAAGTAAAATTTTCATCAACTTCATCTGAAGTTATTTTAAAAGAAATAGTACCTGAAAAGAATGCAATGGTAACTATGGTAGTAACTTCACCTTATATATTTGTAACTTTTCCTAAGAACAAGTCAATCATAATTAAATAAAAAAAAGCCTTTCAATTTGAAAGGCTTTTTTGTGTATGTTTTAGAATCTGTATCTAATTCCTAAAGCGATATCTGGACCGAAATTATCTTCTCTAAAATCATCTGAATTAAAGTATAATTCTGGTCTGAAATCTAAAGATAATTGAATAGGCACATCAAAATTGTATTCTATTCCAATATCTCCAGCAGCAAAAATAGCAGTTCCGCTAGCATCTCCGTATTTTTCTTCTACACTCCATGAAGACAATCCTCCACCAACTCCTGCATACCAATTGAATCCACCATCAATGTTCCAAACCCATTGGTATAAACCAGCTAATTTAATTGCATCTACATGATTGCTGTTTCTCCAGCCTAAATCTAATTCTAATCGATTGTTTTTAGATAATCCTCTTTGGTAAGAAATTTCTCCACCAAAACCATCATTGTCACCTAATCTTAGTCCTAATGCGTTTTTAGAAATGTCTTGAGCCTGTGCAAGTACTGTTCCTAACAGTATAAAAGCAAATAAAAGTGTTTTTTTCATATATGTAAAAATTAAGTTTGATACAAATATAACGATATTAACCAGAAAATAGTATGCTAATTAACCAGAAATGTGTCTAAAAATTCTTCCTGAGTTTGTGTGTTTGTCGCAGGAATTCCTAAATTGCTAGCAATTAATGGATCTAAGTTATAGGTTGTTAGTGTTTTAGTGTAAACTACACCTATGTTTTTAGAAAGGTATTGAGTAGAAACAATTACATCTTGAGGAGTCAAAACAGTAATAGGAAATGGTATTCCACCAATTATTTGAGTTGTTGTTACTTTTAAATTCAAGACTATTTTTGTACTTTTTACATTCTGATACACATCATTATTTGGAGAGGTGAAAGTACCGATATTGTCACCACCTACTGCTTTTAATTTATATTCAATTGTTAATGGAATATTGTTTACCGTTTGTTCAAATGAACCTGTTTTAGTATTTAAGACTTCTCCAGAAGTAGCGTATTCTTTAAAAATAATAAAATCGACCAAACTTAAATCTAAACCAATTGGTAACTGACCTTGGGCTAAATCTAAGGTTCCAGTAAGTAATAATTTTCCTGAAGATTTTCTTAAGTTGTTGTTATTTAGTGAAGAACAATAAAATCCAGTTGGAGTATTTTGAGTTCTAAATTCTTTATATGTATGAGCACCTATTGTTTCATCACCAAATATATATAAATGATCACTAGTTGTGGTTGCTCCAACAACATCATAAGTCCAATAATTACCATTGTTTAACGGTAAAGCATCTGTAAAATCAGTTGTTGGAGTTGCAGAAGAATTTCCATCATCGTTTGAACAAGAAAGAACTGCAAAACTTAATGCTATCAATAATATTTTTTTCATTTTAGTAGTTTTTTGCTAATATAAAAAAAACATTCAATATTTTTGTTTAAAAATACATCAGATGGCAAATTCAATAGGAAAACTTTTTACATTAACTACTTTCGGAGAATCACATGGAACTGCTTTAGGCGGAATTATTGATGGCTGTCCTTCAAATGTAAAAATCGATTTGGATTTCATTCAAAATGAGTTAGATAGAAGAAAGCCTGGGCAATCAAAAATCGTAACCCAAAGAAAAGAAAGTGATGAAGTAAAATTTTTATCCGGAATTTTTGAAGGAAAAACTACTGGAACCTCAATTGGTTTTATCATCGAAAACGAAAATCAAAAATCTAACGATTACGACCATTTAAAAGATACATTCCGACCAAGTCACGCCGATTTCACCTACGATAAAAAATACGGAAACAGAGATTATAGAGGTGGTGGAAGAAGTTCTGCAAGAGAAACGGTTAATTGGGTGGTTGCTGGAGCGATTGCCAAACAAATTATTCCAGAAATTAAAATCAATGCATTTGTTTCTTCGGTTGGAGAAATTTTCATCAATAAACCTTATCAAGATTTAGATTTTAGTTTAACAGAATCCAATCCTGTTAGATGTCCGGATTTAGAAACGGCTGCTAGAATGGAAGCCTATATTTCTGAAATTAAAAAAGAAGGTGATTCTGTTGGCGGTACCATTACTTGTGTCATTCAAAATGTGCCAATTGGTTTAGGTGAACCAATTTTCGATAAATTACATGCGCAATTAGGCAAAGCAATGCTTTCAATCAATGCTGTAAAAGGTTTTGAATACGGTGGCGGATTTTGTGCTGCAAAAATGAAAGGAAGCGAACACAACGATTTATTTAACGAAGACGGAACCACAAAATCAAACTTATCTGGCGGAATTCAAGGCGGAATTAGCAACGGAATGGATATTTATTTCCGTGTAGCTTTCAAACCAGTTGCCACATTATTACAAAAACAAGATGTTTTAACTAACGAAGGTAAAATTATAGAACAGCAAGGAAAAGGACGCCATGATCCTTGTGTAGTTCCAAGAGCTGTACCCATTGTAGAAGCTTTAGCCGCAATGGTTTTAGTGGATTTTACTTTGTTGGATAAGGCTTGTAGGTAAAAAGCTTAACAAAAAACTCCATAATTTCTTAAGGAGTTAAATATTGGTGGTCGAAATTGACTTGCCCTCGAACAAAATCATAGAATATTTATAGAATATTCGGTAACATTAAAAAAGAGTCTGATGTAAAAACATCAGACTCTTTTTTTTTGCATCTATTTTACGTATTTATTTATCATATAATTTGTGATGGCTTTTAAGGGTTTTCCTGTTTCAGGATCAAAGCCAAATGAATTATAAAAAACTAATTTATTATTGTTATGCTTACAATACCAAACAATTGGTTTTCCATTTCTAAAAAATTTTGTTTGAATGTTTACATCAATTTTTTTCAAGTTTATTAAACTTTCATCTACAGGAATTATTGGATATATTTCTAATAGTTCTTTTTTATCACAATCCACATATTCATAATGATTTTTTTGCCATTGCATACATTCTTTATCCTTAAAAAGCGTGTTTTTAGTTGTATATCCTATTGAAGTAATTCCAATTAATCCCATAAAACCAATTGCGATTTTCTTTTTGAAATTACTCTTTGGTGAAATTTTTTGATATTCTTGTTGATCAAATAAACTCTTTATTTTATCATAGGGTTTAGTTATAATTTCAACTTCTGTCGTTTCCTTTTTTATTTCAGATTTTAAAAAATAACTAAATGGACGTAACTCGTAATCAACTAAAATGGCAATTAAATTTAATGAGTTCTGACTTGTTGAAAAAGATTTGCCATTCAAAAAGTTACATATTTTTTTGAATTTTTCTACATCAATATTGTCGATCGATTTTCTTAAAGTAGAATCTGGTTTTACTTTAAAAAATATTTCAAATACTTCTCTGTCTTTTGTAGACATTTCATGATCAAGAATTAACAAACAAAATTCTCTGAGTTGAGCAGGCGAGGGTTTTAATAAAAAATCGGAATAAATTTTATTTTTTTCAACTTCATATTTGCTTTTTACAGCAATAATATAATCTTCAAACGTATTTGGCATATCGGAATTATTAGGTATTCATCAGTATTCTTCAGGATTACCGGAATTATCGGAATTCCTTATAAACACTTACTCAAAAACGTAATTCCTTTGCTTCAGAATTAGTTCTCGTTTTAACTAGCTATTAAAACAAATGTACAAAACTGATTTAAAAAAGTGTGGCTATACAAGACTGAATTTTTATTCGGGAAGTATAATTTGAAAGTTTTGTCATAGCTCACTTGCACTTCCCAAACAAAAGAGTACTCAAAATTATTTGTTGGTAAAACAACACAATTATCGCATTCGGAATAGTTCCGAACAGCCAAACTTATGTCAATTTTTAAATTTCATTATTATGAAAAAATATGTTTTAATAGCAATTATTGCAGGATTTGTAGCGTCATGTACTAACGACAGCGCAGAAGAATTTTTACCTCAAAATAAAAATATAGAAACAACTGATTTTTCCGATATGCAAAAAGATAGTGATACTACTTCTAATACAGCTACTTACACTACTACGGATACAGGAGGTCAAGGTGGTTCAACTCCAATTAAACCACCTCAGCCATAATTTAAATGACTAATTATTTTTAATATTTAAATAAGAATACTTAATTTCGGGGAATGATACTCAAAAAAGTACTTTTCCCGATTTTATTTTTAATCCTATTACCTTCTTGTGATTCAGATATTTTATCTGTTAAAAAATATAAAGAATATACAAATAAAGGATTCGAATTTTTTAATAAAAAAGAATATGATTCTGCTTTCGTTTATTTTGAAAAATCCAAATCATTTTCTTCTAAAACAAATAAGGATAATTCAATTGTATTTCCCATTATAATGATTTCTGATATTCAGAGAATTAAAAACGATTATCATGGATGTGAAGAAAGTTTAACAGAGGTATTAAAATATGTAGACAAAAATACGGATGTTAGTTATTTAACTTTTATATATAATAATTTTGCGCTCTCATATTCTGAACAGGCTAATTATGAAGAAGCTTTAAAATATTATAATTTAAGTCTTAATATAGCTTCTGATGATTTGTCAAAATTAATTATCAAGAATAATATTGCATATAATTTATTAAAACAAAATAAATTCCATGTTGCTAAAAACATTTTAGAAGTTATTAAAAATAACGATTCTTTAAAGAAGAATCCTTATGAATTAGCTAGAGTTTTGGATAATTTAGGATACGCAAAATTTAAAGTAAAGGACAATACAGCAATTAATGATTTATTAAAAGCAAAGCAAATTAGAGAAGAAAAACAAGATGATGTTGGTTTAACGGCTTCATCAATGCATTTAGCTGAATATTATGAGAATTCGGATGTTAATTTGGCTAAAAAAAATGCCTTGAGTGCTTTTAAATATGCTTCAAAAGTTGAAAACTCTGATGATAAATTAGAAGCATTACAATATCTTGCAAGAGTCTCAAACGGAGAAGATTCTAAAAAATATGCGATACAATCTTTTCTTTTGAATGATAGTATCAAAAAGGTAAAACAGCAGGCAAAGAATCAATTTGCTAAAATAAAATATGATTCTAAAAAAGCTATTGCCGAAAGTCAAAAACAGAAAAAATGGAAAGAGTATTTCATAATTGGAATTTTATTTTTGTTCGTATTTAGTCTCTTTTTTTATTACAGAATTAAAAAGAAAAATAAAGAAAGAATTAAAGAAACAGTTTATCATACTGAAACGCGAATTTCCAAAAAACTTCATGATGAGTTAGCTAATGATGTACATAATGCCATTGCTTTTGCTGAAACACAGGATTTAGAGAATCCAATAAATAAAGAAACATTATTAGAAAATTTAGATACTATTTATATTCGTGCCAGAAATATATCAAGCGAAAATAAGGATATTGATACTGGAGAAAATTATTTAGAAAAATTAAAAGCTATGATTGCTTCCTATA
>JAULXA010000220.1:0-1659 GCA_032118875.1 Flavobacterium sp. | reverse complement strand
TAATTTTAGGTGCAGTTGGAGAAGAAAATTTAATATCTTTATTATCTCCAAATCATAAAATGATAAATGGTTTAAGAATTGGATAATTATAAATAAAACGAAATTTCTTATATTTGAAAACAACCTTTTAACTAAAGATCTATGAACAACATTGTTTTAAAGAATGGAATTTTCGGAGGATTAGTCGTTTCGGCTGTCATGTGCTATGTTACGTATTCCATGAAATCCAATCCGGATATGGAACCTAATATGTATTTAGGTTTCGGAAGTATGCTTGTGGCTTTTTCATTTATTGTTTTCGGAATTTTACAACAACGAAAAGCTAATAATGATGTTTTAAATTTTGGTTCAGCTTTTAAAACGGGTGTATTAATCGCATTAATCACTTCAACTATTTATGTGTTGGTTTGGTTAGTTATTTTTTACAACTTTTTTCCAGATTTTATTGAAAGATATGGGGAAATTATGGTAAAAAACACGCCAGCTGAAGATTTAGCAGCTAAGCAAGAAGAATTAGAATGGATGAAAGGCGTTTACAAATCTCCACTTGGCATTATTGGAATGACCTATGTTGAAATTTTACCATTAGGAATTGTTGCTGCCTTAGTTAGCGCTTTTATATTAAAGAAAAAATAATACTCTAATTTTATAAAACCGACTCCTTTAAACGAGTCGGTTTCTTTTTTTATTACCCCATGAATTTACTCGAACTTTTTGCACAACACGAAACTTACATTCTCATAGTTATAGCAACAGCTTCCCTTTTTGCTGGTTTTATAGATGCCGTAGTTGGTGGCGGTGGCTTAATTCAGTTTCCAGCTTTTATGATTTTATTTCCAAATTCAACCATACCCACAGCTTTTGGGACGAACAAAATTGCCGGACTTTCCGGAACTTCCATTGCAGCCGTACAATATGCAAAACGCATCACATTCAACTGGAAATTATTAACAATTACTGCCATAAGTTCGTTTTTGTTTTCTTTTATTGGAGCCAAATTAGTCAGCCAAATTAATGTGAATATTCTTAAACCTTTTATCTTTTTTATGTTAATTGCCATTGCCGTTTACACGTTTAAGAAAAAAGATTTCGGTTCTATTCAAACCAAAAAACTTACTGAAAATAAAAAATATCTTTTCGGTTTACTTTTAGGTGTCATTATTGGTTTCTACGATGGTTTTTTAGGTCCAGGAACAGGTAGTTTTTTAGTTTTAGGATTTGTAGCCCTATTAGGTTTCGAATTTTTAGAAGCTTCAGCATATGCGAAAGTAATTAATTGTGTGACAAATGTTTCGGCACTTTACGTGTTCATCTCACAAGGAAATTACATCATTGAAATCGCAATCATTATGGCAGTTTCAAACGTTGTTGGAAGTGTAATTGGCTCCAGAATGGCGATATTACGAGGCAATGCATTCATCAGAAAACTATTTCTTTTTGTAGTTTGTATTATGATTATTCGTTATGGATATGATGTTTTTTTTAATTAGATTTGTTCAACTCAAAAAACACCACCACTTTACATGAAGAAATTACTCTTGTTGACAAGCTTATCAATACTTCTTTCTTGCCAATCTACAAAACATTTTAACGAAGGCTTGTTACAAACAATTCCTGTTGTTAAACTGCAAAGTGATGTTGATTTCTCCTATAAAAAAT
>JAULXA010000219.1:0-4789 GCA_032118875.1 Flavobacterium sp. | reverse complement strand
AATTGTATAACTTTTAAAATATTTAAAACTATGCAATACTTAGCCTCTGTGGAAAATCCCACATCATAAAGCGCATAGTGCAAATTGTTAAATTCATTTTTTTTGATTTTGATGTGGCAAATTTAGAATTATTTTCTACTATAAAAAAATAAATAGATAAATTATCTAAATTTTATTAGTTTAAAATGTTATTATAGATTTTTTATCTAAATAATTTCATGAAACACCAAAATAATTCTGGCAAATAGATAAAATTCGACTTAAGCTATTTTTAGCAACATTCTTACACTAAATACGATAACTAAAAAAGCTACTACTAATAAAGCGGTTCTTTGAGGTAATTTTCCTGCAAGTTTTGCAGCAAAAGGCGCAGCTAAACCTCCACCAATAATTAATCCCACAACAATATTCCAATGACTCACACCAATAGAAGCTAAAAATGTAATGGATGCAGCCATCGTTACAAAAAACTCTGCTAAACTTACCGTTCCAATCACATATTTAGACTTTTTTCCTCTAGATAATAACGTTGAAGTTACAATTGGTCCCCAACCTCCACCTCCGAAAGCATCTAAAAAACCTCCAGCAAAACCTAAAAATCCAGTATTTTTACTTTTTCTATTTGGAATTTGTTTTCGAATGGCGATTCTTAACAAACTGAAACCCATAATCATGGTGTACGTTGCTAAAACTCCATATGTTATTTTTTCATATTTACTACCAAAATACACCAAAAGCAAAGCTCCAGAAACCGCTCCAATTACGCCAGGAATGACCAGCCACCAGAGCAATTTCTTGTTTACATTTCCGAATTTATAATGGGAAAATCCGCTAATTCCGCTTGAAAACATTTCCGCTGTGTGAATACTTCCACTTATCGCTGGCAATTTTATACCTAACAACATCATACTCGTAGAACACGTTATGCCATAACCCAAACCCACTGCACCATCTACCAATTGCGCAAAAAAACCAACCAATAACATTCCGTAAAAAACATTTGGAATTTGGCTTGAATATTCTTTTACTTGGTCTATAGAAACAATTCCTGAAAGCCCGTAACCCAAGAAAACAGCAAAAAACAAAAGTGTCAATTGAAACGTTAAGTTTTTATACTTCTTTTTTTCTGACTTATTCTTCTCAAATACAGAAGTAACTTCATTCAAATCGGCTAGTTTTTCTTTAAAATCGCCTTTATGTTGGTTTCTAAAATTATTTAATTGTGTGATGTTTTCTTCAATTTCATCTGGAATAACTTCTGTAAAATATTCACGCAATCGTTTGGCTAAAACTGGCGATTTTCCGTTGGTTGAAATCGCAATTTTTAAGTTTCCTTTGTTTACAATCGAACCCAAATAAAAATCACATAAATCTGGTTGATCAGCAGCGTTGACTTTTATTCCTTTCGATTTTGCTAATTCTCTAACGTTTCGATTTACTTCTGGACTATCCGTTGTAATGATTACAAAATCTTTGTTTTCTAAATCCGTTTCTTCAAAAGCTCTTTCGTAAAAAGAAATAGTTTCATTTTGATGTATTATTTCTTTCAATTTCGGATGAAAATAGGTAGCTACCAAGATGATATTAATCTTAGGATTTTGTTTCAATAAAGTTTCTGTTTTTTCCAGACCAACATTTCCACCGCCCACAATTAAAAAGCGGGCAGTTTCTGTTTTTAGGAAAACTGGAAATAATGTATTACTCATTTTTTTTCTTTTTTAAATCAATACTGTGAATAATCGATAATCTTAAAATATCTCTGTTATAAAAATCAACTCCTGATTTTTGTTGTTGGAACCAATTCATATAACCCAATTCAAAAGCATAAGAAGCATTCGGTTTATAATTGAAAGCTGCATAAATTCGGTTTTGATCGAAAGTATTTTTCACAATCTTTTTTCCCACATTAAACATGATTTCATCTTTAATTTTTACGATTAACGCTTGTTGTTTTTCATTCTTCCAAATCGGAACATCTAATCCTAGTTGATAGCGCAATCGGAAATTTGAAAACCGATAACCGCCAACTAATCTGTCATTTTCCACATCATGAAAAAATCTCGCTTCCGCTTTATAACGATGATTGATAGTTAAAAACCCTAATTTTTGTTTGTTACTAAAACCAACATCTGGACGCAATTCGGGAACCGTCAAATTACTTTCCGAATTGGGAGTATTCGGATTTTGTAAAAACAACGTCATTCCGACAGAAGCCTTCCAATCTCCGAATATTTTTCTTTCTAAATTCGATCTAAAAACCAATTGATGTTGGGCAGTTGGATTATAAAACTGTCGTTCTTGAATTTCACTGTTTAAATTCCAATTCTCGTTAAACTTTAAATTATTATAATATCCATACCAAATAAGTTGTTGATTTTCAACCTTTTTTTGAGCTAATAAAAATTCTGGAAGCAATAAAATAATTACTAAAATTATCTTCTTCATTAGTTTAAAATTGCTCGGTAGGTATAATCTCCAAAAGTTTCATTTTCTAACTTCTCGTTTACATATTTTCCTAGTAAAACATCCACTTCAGCTAAAATTTGCGATTCGGTTTGTTTCTCTTTATAAATAGTATTCAAACGCGTTCCTAAACGATCGCCGCCTAACATGAAATTATATTGTTCTGGACCTGTTCCTACAAAACCAAGTTCGGCCACATACGGGCGACCACACCCGTTGGGGCAACCTGTCATTCTAATGGAAATTTCATCATTTGACAATTCGTATTTGACTAGAATCGGTTCGATTTTGGTTACTAATTCTGGCAAATAACGTTGTGCTTCTGCTAAGGCTAACGGACAAGTTGGTAAAGCCACACACGCCATAGAATTTTTTCGTAAAGCACTTATTTGTTTTTCAATATTGTGTTGTACTAACAAAGCTTCCACTTTTGATTTATTGCTTTCTTCAATTTCCCCTAAAATCAGATTTTGATTTCCTGAAAAGATGAAATTACTAATATCCAACTGCGCCAATTCGTACAAAAATTGTTTCTGCTCTGGTTTTACCACACCGTGTTCTATAAACAACGTATAAAACCATTTGCCTTGGTGATTTTGTTCCCAGCCAAAACGGTCGCTTCTTTCCGTAAATGTGTATTTTCGTTCTGGTTCGAATTTGAATCCAATGCGACTTTCTAATTCTTTTTTGAAACCTTCCACGGTTAATTTATCGACAGTATATTTCAATCGAGATAATTTTCTGTCGACACGATTTCCGAAATCACGTTGCACGGTTAAAATTTCGTACACAGCTTTTAGCGTTTTTTCTTCCGTATCTGTAAAACCAATAATACTTCCCAAACGAGAATACGTATTAGGATTTCCGTGCGTTGTAGCCAAACCACCACCAATTGCGATATTAAATCCTTTCAATTCATCATTTTCGATAATGGCAATTAATCCGATATCGTTGGTAAACACATCTACGTCATTACTTGGTGGAATGGCGATGGCGATTTTGAATTTTCTCGGTAAATAGCGGTCTTCATAAAGCGGATCCGCTTCCGAGGAACGTTCGTAAATTTTTTCACCATCGATAAAAACTTCGTAATACGATTGCGTTTTAGGCAAAAGCAAGGTTGAAATTTTATCCGCATATTCATAAATTTGTTGATGAATGGCTGAAATTTGCGGATGTGAACTCACAATTACATTTCTATTTACGTCACCACACGCGGCAATTGAATCTAATTTTGCCGTGTTAAAAGCTTGAATTGTTGGTCTTAATTGGTGTTTTAACAAACCGTGTAATTGCACCGTTTGCCTTGTTGTAATTTTTAAAGTTCCTGTTCCGAATTGTTCCGAAATTTCGTGAGTGGCAATCCACTGATTGGCATTAATTACTCCGCCAGGAATTCTCAAACGAATCATAAAAGAATATAATTTGTCTAATTTTTTGGCGGCTCTTTCTGCTCTTCGGTCGCGGTCGTCTTGCACGTACATGCCGTGAAATTTTACTAAAGTTTCGTCGTCCGGACGTACATTTCCAGTATGATTATCTAAATCGATACTTTCTTTTAATGTTCCTCTAAGACCGTCACTTTTGGTCTTTATATGTTCTACTGCTGATAATTTTTCGCTCATTGTTTTTTGTTTTTTGTTTCAGGTTTCAGGTTTCAAGTTTCAGGTTTTCGCACTACACTCAACTTGAAACTAAATGAACTTGAAACTTGAAACTAAATATTAATACACGTCTTTTTGATATTTTCCTTGATTTTCTAATTCCTCTAAAACTTGTTGGGCTTCACTTTCTGAGATACTTCGCTCTTTTGCAATAACCTCAACAATGGCATTTTCTACATCTTGACTCATTGGATTTTTTTGTCCGCAGATGTAAATACTGGCTCCGTTTTCTAACCAATTATTAAACTCTTTTGCTTTTTCTCGAATTCTGTCTTGTACGTAAATTTTACGTTCTTGATCTCTTGAAAAAGCGGTGTCTAATTTGGTTAACACACCTGTAGTTAGCCATTCTTGGATTTCGGTTTGATAATAAAAATCTAAGACGAAATGTTGTTCGCCAAAAAATAACCAGTTTTTACCTTCAGCTCCAGTAACATCTCTTTCTGCTAAGAAACTTCTGAAAGGCGCAATTCCGGTTCCAGGACCAATCATAATAATATCCGTTACTTCTTTTGGTAATCGGAAATTTTGATTTTTATGAATGTAAAATTCCAATTGTTCATCGAGAGGAAAATCGGCTAAAAACTCTGATGCTAAACCAGACTTTATTTCATCATCAACTTTAAATTTATTCAGACTTACAGTTAGATGCACTTGTCCGT
>JAULXA010000218.1:0-2058 GCA_032118875.1 Flavobacterium sp. | reverse complement strand
ACCTTTTACTTTAACTGCAAATATTGACTCCATTTCAGAAAATTCAAGCGCAATACAATTGTTTTTTGAAGGTGATTTTAACCCAATGATGGCCATGATGATAAAAGGACCAATTACAAAGTTTATTGAAACTTTAGCAAGTAACATGGGGAAATTATAAATATGAAGAACATATTTTTATTGGTAATTTGTGTATTTTCAGCTAATGTTTTTTCACAAAATGCTAACACAAGATATCAACAATCTGATATTCAATTCTATTTTGGAAAAAAAGAATACATTCCTGCTACTGTGCAACTATCTAATGGTACAACCTTAATGGGTGAAGTTCAAGATTTTGATTCTCCAAACATAGTGGAAATTAGAGATTTTGGCTTTAAACCAAGTGACCTTGAAAATGATGTGAATTACAATAGAAAAAAAATAAGATTTAGAAAAAATGCAGAAGATGCATCTATTCAAATTTCAGCAGATTCTATAAACTACATTACGCATTTTGATATCGAAACAAAAGAAATCAAAGAATTTAAACGATTAAAGATATTAAAAACAAAAAATAACGGTGAGATTGAAGAAACGGATCGTGTTGTTTTTTTACCTTTAATTAAAAAAGATTCTATAAATTTCTATGGATATAACATGGTTGCTCAAGGTAAATATTTAAGAACGGTTTTCTATTTAAACAATTCTAAAGATAATTTAGCTATCAATCCTCTTGACTTTAACATGATGGATTTATTTAAAAATCAAAGTAAAATTGGGCAAGAAGTAGTAAATGCAATTAAACAAGTAACGAATGATTGTCCAGAATTTCAGAAAACACTTGATCAAAAGATGGATGTTTCTGAAGAAATGAAAAAAGACGCTATGCAGAAATACAAAAAAATGCAAAGTGACGTAGACGAAGGCAAGAAAAATTTAAAAACGAAAAAAGAAAAAAGAGAATTTGAAAGTAATGTTTTTTCAAATTATTACTTAGAACCTTTTATTAAACTTACTGAAAGTTATAAAACTACATGCAAATAAATACAAAAGCGACTGAATGATTTTAGTCGCTTTTTTTGTGTGAATTTTGTATGTTTACAAAAACAAAATAATGAAAAAACTATTTGTAATTTTATTTTTAATAAGTAACTCAACTTTCCTGTTGGCTCAAAACGAAATACATCAGAAAACCATTGATACTTTTATTTCTAATTTTAACCAAGAAAATTTCGAAGCCATTTTCAATCAATATTCTGTCAAAATGCAAAAATATGTTTTAGATAAACGAAACTCTAAAACTAGTTTCTTTGAAATGGTGAAAAGTCATTCTGGTAAAATAAATTTCCTTCAATTATTAGAACTAAAAGAAAAGCCGAATTATACCTATTATAGATATAATGGAACTTTTGAAAATGAAAATCTTTCTGTAGAATTTTATATAGATAAACTTGGTGTAATAACTGGTTTTTATATTAGAAAATTAAATTTAATATAAATTAAACCTCAAATTCCCAATTCAAATCCGAGTTATAAACCAACTTCCCTTTTTGAATTTCTAAAGGGCAATCAAAATTATTGGTATATAATCCGCCAGTTCCTAATCCTTGGGGCATTTTATTATTTAAAGTATACGTAAATTGTGCAATAGCATTTAAACCTACATTACTTTCTAAAGCGGAAGTTATCCACCAACCAATATTCAATTTCTCGGCGATTTCTATCCATTCTAAGCTGCCTTTTATGCCACCAATAAAACTTGGTTTCAAAATAATGTATTGTGGTTGTATGGTATCTAAAAGTTTTACTTTGTCTTCGTAAGCAAAAACACCAATTAATTCTTCGTCTAAAGCAATTGGAAAAGGCGTTTGTTGAGAAAGTTGTTGCATCGCTTCAAATTGACCTGCTTTTATAGGTTGTTCAATGCTATGTAAATTATATTGAGAAAGTAATTGTAGTTTTCCCAAAGCTTCATCTGGAGAAAAAGCACCATTCGCATCTACACGAATTTCAATGGTAGTTGCGTCAAAATGTTTTCGGATAAAAGCTAATAAGTCTAACTCTTGTTGAAAATCA
>JAULXA010000217.1:0-9579 GCA_032118875.1 Flavobacterium sp. | reverse complement strand
AAAATATTGGCGTACGAAGGTTGTTCCTTTTTCAAAATAGTAATTTGTTCTTCAATAGAAATATTCAGATGATTGAAAATGTACTTTTGCAAATGATTTCCAATTTCTATTGATTTTTGTTTTATTAGAGTAAGGTCGTTCAAAAGCTCAGAAACTTTCCAAGACAAAAGCGAAATCAAAGTGGCAATAATTGCTATTAATAAAAAGAAGCAAATAAATACCGCTAGTCCTTTAGGTATTTTTTTGCCTTGCATCCAATTACAAAATGGCAAAAAAAGTGTAGCTAAAATTCCTCCGATACATAAAGGAATTAGAAAATCTTTAGCAAAATATAAACCTAAAATAATTAAGAATACCAGTGCTAGTTTTTGTAAAAAAGAAGTAGAATGAGTCGTCATAGTATTGTTGTATTTCGTTTCCATATTTTAACTACTTCATACCAAATCACTACAATAAAACCTACACTTACTGCTAATCCAATTTGAAGAGCATTTAAATGTTCAAAATTGAAAAAACGTGTTAATGATGGTATGTATAATAATAGGGCAGTTATGAAAACTGTTATAGAAGTAATTATTGGAATTAAATTGTTTTTATATTGAATGGTTGTTAATATAGAGTAATAAAAAGAGCGGTTAGATAAGGTTAAAAATATATTAGCTGTAACTAAACAAGTGAAAACCATAGTTCTGGTAATTGCTTCGTTATAATTATGGTAAACACAATATTGATAAACGAACAATGTACCTAATGTGATAACTAAACCTTGAATTATACTTGTTGAAAGTTCTTTCCAGTTAAAAAAAGTTGCTGTAAAAGGTCGAGGTTTTTGAGACATCGTGTTTTTTTCCATTGGTTCATTTTCATAAACAATAGAACAAGTTGGTCCCATAATTAATTCTAAGAAAATAATATGTATGGGTGAAAAAATGGAAGGATATATCCAACCTAAAACTAAAGGTATAAAAACGGTAAGAATAATTGGAATGTGAATTGAAATGATAAATTGTATGGCTTTTTTAAGATTGCTATAAATTTTTCTACCCATTGCAATAGCGTCCACCATATTTAATAAATCGTCTTTTATTAAAATTAGTGAAGCTGCTTGTTTGGCAATTTCTGTTCCTTTTTTGCCCATTGCAATTCCAATATGAGCGGCTTTTAGTGCTGGGCCATCATTAACGCCATCGCCCGTCATGGCAACAATTTCGTTGTTGGATTTTAAGGCATTTATGATTCTTAATTTGGCATCGGGAAACATTCTGGTAAATAAATTAGTTTCTGAAACGCGTTTTTTTAGTTCAGCATCGGATAATTTCATCAGTTCATCACCAGAAATGCTATTTTCATAACCAATGAAACCAATTTGTTTGGCAATGGAAGTGGTAGTTTCTGCATTATCACCTGTAATGATTTTTACGGATATTCCAGCTTTATAAAAATGTTCTAGAACTGTATTAATATTCTTTTTTGGCGGATCATAAAAGGCGACTAATCCTTTAAAATCAAAATGAAATTCCTGTTGGGTTTTTGGAAAATTTTTGCCTTGGTAATTGGCTTCAGCAACAGCCAAAATGCGATAACCTTCGTTTGTTAATTCTTTAATAGCGATTTGAATTTGACTTTTTTCTGAATCTGAAAGTTGTGAATTATTTATTATGGCTTCAGGTGCCCCTTTGGCAGCAATTATTGTCTTGTTTGAACTTTCAAAAATATGCGTCATCATGGGTGGTTTTCCCGAGAGTGGATATTCGTGAATCATTTTAAATTCGGAACGCTCATCCTTTTCAATCGCTTTTGAATACGTTTTATGCAAGGCAACTTCCATTGGATCAAACGGAATTGGTTCACTTGCCCACATGGAGGTAGCAATTAATGCTTTTTCATCTTCATTTAAATCTGTTTGTAAATCGGTAATTTTATTAGATTTTAACGAAAATAGTTTCGCTAAACTCATGGTGTTTTCTGTAATAGTTCCGGTTTTATCAATGCATATAACAGTAGCACTTCCAAGTGTTTCCACCGTTTTCATTTGTTTTACGATAATCCCATTTTGAAACATTTTGTAGGCGCCAAGTGCCATAAAAGTAGTAAATGCAATTGGGATTTCTTCTGGCAAAATGCTCATTGCCAATGTTAAAGCTTTTAGTAAACTATCAAAAAGATTATTGGAATGATAAAAATTTATACTCCATACTATTAAGAAAATAATAGCACCAGCAATAGCCATTTTTTTAACGAAATTCCCAATTTGAATTTCCAGAGGAGTTTTTTCTTCTTTAATATTTTCTAAACTTTTTCCAATTTTACCCAATTTGGTGTTGTTACCAATGGCTGTAATTGTAGCGATGGCTAATCCGCTAGAAACAGTTGTGCCTTGAAAAATAAAATTATTTTCGCTTGATTTATCTTTGGAAACGGATAACGATTCACCTGTAAGAATGGATTCGTTGACTGAAAAATCATTAGAATGTTCAATGGTTCCGTCTGCAGAAATGGAAGTTCCTTCTTCCACCATTAAACTATCGCCGATGACTAAATCTTCGGTTTTGATTTCTACTATAGTTCCGTTTCGGATGACTTTACAATTGGGTTTCGTAAAATCTTTTAACTTTTGTAAAGCATTACGACTTCGGGCATTTTGATAAGATGATAGTAAAGAAATTAACAAAATTGCGGATGCTAAAAAAAAACCATCTGATGTTTTTCCACTAATAAAATAAATAGCGGATGCTACTAAAAGCAAAATAACCATTGGATCTTGCACGAAGTTCACAATAGCTTTTATTAAAATATTTTCTTTTTTATAATCAACTGTATTGCTGCCGTATTTGCTTCTTGATGCAGTAACTTCGGTAGTTGATAATCCTTTAATGTTGAAATTTTCCACAGACATACTTGTAGTATTTTTGTCTTTTTTTGACTAAAACAAATTTTATTAAAAATACACAAAATAACTTGTATAATTTATATTTAAACTTGTAAAATTCTCATGGTCTTTTATTTCGAAATTATAAATTCTTACATTCTGTCCATATACCAGTTTAATTCTTTTTTCATTTTTTTATATTCAAAAATGGAAGAAATAATTTTTTGTAATCGTACAAATGCCGTTTCGCTTTTTACTACATAATCAAAAGCATTGTGATGGATACATTGCACAGCCACATCAATTTTATCTTGACTTGAAAGCATAATTACTGGAATTTCAGTATCAAATTTTTTAATTTCATCCAATGTTTGTAGTCCGTTAATGGCCGTTTTGTCAATTCCATCTAAATGAAAATCTAAAATAACAACATCAGGTTTTTTAGAAATACTTGCTAAACATAATTCTCCTGTTGGAAATGTTTCAATATCAAAATCAGCGTGATCTAAAAATTGTATTTCTAATAATTTCAAGAAAACGGCATCGTCATCTACAAGAAATAATTTTATTTTGTTATCGTTTTTCATCTGTGGGGTTGTTAAGGTTTATCAATTCCAATTCTAATTCAATACAAGCTTGTGTGCAAACGTTTTCAACATTCAATATCAATTTATCCAAATCATTTGAAAGTTCCAATTTACGAGCATATTCTTGAATTTTCACGGCCACTTCAGTGATTTCAGGATTTATTCCCATAATCGCAAACGAAGGTATCATTTTATGTACCGTTGAAGCTAACAATTCCCAGTTTTTATCCGAAAAACTTTTTTTCATAGTTGAAACTAATTCTGGTGTTTGTTTTAAATATACTGAAATCATTTCAGTCATAAGTTTTGGGTTCGATTTGGTTAATTTTGACAAATAACTCATGTCAACATAACTTATTTTTTCCGTCTTTACTTTTCCATTTATCTTTTTCTCAATAATAACTACTGGTTTTTTTATAATACTAATTAGTTTACTGTATAATAATCGTTCATCTACGGGCTTAGAAATATAATCGTCCATTCCTACTTCTTTGCATTTGGCAACATCTATAGTGGTAACATCTGCAGTTAATGCAATAATTGGAATAGTCAATTTCATTTTTTTTCTGATATATTCTGTAGCTTCAAAACCATTCATTTCAGGCATTTGTAAATCCATTAAAATAATATCAAATGTTTTTTCTTTTAGTTTTTCGATGGCGATTTTTCCGTTTGCAGCAATTTCACATTCAAAACCAAAATCGTCTAATAACGTTTTCATTAGTAATTGATTGAGTTCCATATCTTCCACAACAAGAATTCTAATGTCTTTTACATCTGCAATATTTACAGCTAAAATTTCTGGCTCTAAAACGGCTTCAACATTGGTTTTTTTGAAATCTAAAGTGAAACTAAAAGTAGAACCTATATTGATTTTACTTTGAACTTCAATAGTTCCTTTTTGTCCTTCAACTAATTGTTTTACGATGGCCAAACCTAAGCCTGTTCCACCAAAAATTCTGGAAGTTCCACTTGTAGCTTGTTGGAAATTTTCGAAAACTTTTTCTATTTTGGTATCTTTAATTCCTATTCCAGTATCGGCAACAGAAAATTTAATGGAGACTTTTTCCTCATTTTCCTCAACTAAATTAACACTTACCGTAATTTTTCCTTTGTTCGTAAATTTGATTGCATTACTCAATAAATTTAAAATAATTTGATGCAAACGAACAGGATCACCAACTAAAACTTCAGGTATGTTTTTATCGTAATGCGTAATTAATTTTAGGTTTTTTTCCTGAACTTTTGTTTCGAAAAGATGCAACATCGCCTTTATCGACAAATTCAGTTTGAATGGTGTTTTTTCGAAAGTCATTTTTCCTGCATCCACTTTTGCTAAATCTAGGATGTCGTTAATTAACACAATTAAAGCGTCGCCACTCATTTTTATTGCGGTTAAATATTCTCTTTGTTTAGCTGTTAGTTCTGTTTTTAGTACTACTTTAGTAAAGCCAATTATAGCATTCATTGGTGTACGAATTTCGTGACTCATATTAGACAAAAATTGCTGTTTAGATCTTACAGCTTCTTCTGCATGGTGAGTGGCACATTCTGCTGTTATTTTAGCTTCTTCAGCAATAGCTGTGGCTAATTCCGCAAATATTTTAGCTTCTGTTAATTGTCTTTCTAATTGTTTTTGCTCCGTAATATCTCGAGCAACTAATACGGCTCCAATTACTTTTCCTTCTTCCGATTTATAAATAGAACCATTAAATAGAACATCTGTTAATTTATGATCTTTTATTGTAAGAGGAAAATCAGCAATAAAGCCTTTGGAAAAAACTTCTTCATAACTTTTTTTCGCCTTACGGGTGTCTGTGAAATATTTAATAAAATTTGAGCCAATTAATTTGTCTTTTGAAACATCTGTTGCTTGAACGGTTGCTTCATTGACATCGGTAATTTTTCCTTCTGGACTTATGGCAAATAACGGATCACGACTCGCTTCAATAAGACTCAGCGAATATTGAGAGGCCAGTTTTAGAGAATTTGAATAATCTTCTAACTCTTTATTTTCAATTACTCTCTTTTCTTTTTCGTCATTTTGAAAAGCCAATTCAATGTCGGCAATAACTAACTCATCAGCACGATCTTGTTTTTCACCCGTTTGAAAAAGTAATTCTTTATTGGCAATTATTAATTCGTCTGCACGATTTTGTTTTTCGCCTGTTTGAAATAGTAATTCTTTGTTGGCAATAACCAATTCATCTGCACGATCTTGCTTTTCACCAATTTGATATAATAATTCTTTATTGGCAATAACCAATTCGTCCGCACGGTCTTGTTTTTCGCCTGTTTGAAATAGTAATTCTTTGTTGGCAATAACCAATTCATCGGCACGATTTTGTTTTTCACCTGTTTGAAATAGTAATTCTTTATTGGCAATTATCAATTCTGCTGCACGTTTTTCTTTTATTTTATTTTGAAGTTTTAATTCTTTATTCGCAATTAATAATTCATTAGCTCGTTTTTCTTTTTCTTCATATTGAAACGCTAATTTCCTATTAGAAATTACTAATTCCGCTTCATTTTTTTTAGATTTTGAAATATTAATAAATGTAATTAGCGAACATTTTTTTTCTTGAAATTGAATATTTTGAACGGATACTAAAAACCAAAATTGTTCCCCTTTTTTATCTTTTAGAACAATTTCTATATTGTTAATTACTTCATTTTTTTCTAACTGTAATACTATTTTTTCACGAAATTCAGATGTAATAAGACTTACTTCTGATGACGTCTTTCCGATAATTTCCTCTTTAGTATAGCCAAAACAAGTTATGAATGATTCATTTACAAATTGAAATTTTTCAGTTTCAACTTCTATTACAATCATTCCCAAGGCGCAATTTTCAAACATATCAAAAAACAAATCGTCTAATTTGTGCATTTTGTTTTCTGATTTTTTTGATTTTTCCATTTTGTTTAATTAAAATTATTCGCCAATCTCTTCGATTGGATTTCGTCGTTTATCTTTCAATTGTTTAAAATGGGAAGGAGAAAGTCCGGTTACTTTTTTAAATTGGCTTGATAAGTGCGCTACACTACTATAGTTCATTTTCCAAGCAATTTCTGTGATATTTAATTCGCCATAAATCATCAATTCTTTTATACGCTCAATTTTGTGCGAAATAATAAATTGTTCAATAGTAGTTCCTTGCACTTCAGAAAACAAATTGGCTAAATAGGTGTAGTTGTGTTCTAGTTTTTCAGATAAATAATCCGAAAAATTCACTTTAATAACTTCATCTGAATGGTGAATCATTTCAATAATAATATTCTTAATTTTCTCAATAAGAATAGCTTTTTTGTCATCCATCAACTCCAAACCGGAAATTAATAAGCCTTCCTTTAGCAATTGTCTTTTATCCATAGAAATATTTTCCATGATTTCGACAACTCCTAAATCGACCACAATAAAATGCAGGCCCAATTTTTTCAATTCGTCTCTTACCGCCATTTTACAGCGATTACTAACCATGTATTTAATATATAGTTTCAAATGAAATTATTTTAGAAATTTAATCAAAGATGAGACTTTTATTTTAAATGGTGTTATACTTAAGTTGGAAGAAGTTGTACAATTCAGACATTCTCCAAAGCAATACGCTTTTTGTTCTTCAATTGTTTGAAAAAACTGGGTGTTAAACCCGTTACTTTTTTGAATTGTTTAGATAAGTGTGAAACACTACTATAATTCATTATGTAGGAAATTTGAGTCAGATTTAATTCATCGTAAAGCAATAATTCTTTTACGCGTTCAATCTTATGTGTAATGATAAATTGTTCAATAGTAATACCTTTTACTTCAGAAAATATTTTGGAGATGTGTGTATAATCTAATCCTAATTTTTCGTTTATATAATCGGAATAATTTACTTTAGGAAGTTCATCTGTATAATGAACCATTTCAATAATAACGTTTTTAATTTTTTCAATTAAAATTGTTTTTTTATCGTCCATAAGTTCCAAACCAGATGTTAGAAGTGTTTTACGTAATTTTTCGCGTTGTACTTCTGATAGGTCTTTCATAACTTCAACAGTACCTAATTCTAAAATAACGTAATGCAATCCCATTTTTTCTAGAGCTTCTTTTACCACCATTTTACAGCGGAGACTTACCATATATTTAATATAAAGTTTCATTTAGGTCTGCTATTATGATATTGATAAGTAACTATTTATTTATTGAATTTCTAATCTTCGTAACCGCTTTTAATAATGGTTGATAGCATTTTGAATTGAACATTTGCATTAAAGCAATGTTTAGAGTGTGCAGGAATAATAATACCTTGACCTAATGTTAGTTTATGGGTAGTTTTATCAATTATGATTTCGGCGGTCCCATCAATAATTTGAATGTAATTATCAAACGGAGATGTTTTTTCAGCAAGTTCTTCGCCAGCATCAAAAGAAGAAGCAGTTATATTACCTGTTAATTTTTTTAAAATAGTTTTACTTAAAACCGCATTAGGTATATATTGAATGATTTCAACAATGATATGCGATTTTTCTTTTTCAACTTCTGAAACTTCCATATTTTTTTTAGTGCCTTTCTTTAAATTCAACTTTCGCAATAAACGATTGTATTGAAAAAGAATTAACTACTTACAAAGGTGGCGATTAAAATTGGTTAAATCATTAACAATTGTTAAAATTTAGGATTTCAAAATAATTTTACAAATTTATAAAGTAAATTTAAATTGAATTTTTTTCAGGATTTTATAGAAGATTTTTTAGTAGTTTATATAAACAAAAAAAGCTCCAAACATAGTTTGAAGCTTTTAGTACTCAAGGCGGGACTTGAACCCGCACGGGCATTACTACCCACTGGATTTTAAGTCCAGCGTGTCTACCAATTCCACCACTCAAGCATTTTATTGTGTAAACACAATAATTGGTATTTTTATATTTCTGAGCGAAAAACGGGGCTCGAACCCGCGACCTCGACCTTGGCAAGGTCGCGCTCTACCAGCTGAGCTATTTTCGCGATTTTTAAGAACGTTGGCATTACTTCCGTATTGCGAGTGCAAATATAGTACATAATTTTATTCTCGCAAGTACTTTTTGAAAAAAAAATTAATCTTTTTTTAATCTTTTCTTTAACTTTTTGAAATTGAAAATGTTATAGCAAATTATTTTTTGCTAATCATTCTTTTAATTTCATTTAATTTCATCAAAGCTTCCACTGGAGTCAAAGTATTGATGTCGATATTCATAATTTCTTGTTTAATATCTTCTAATAAAGGATCATCTAAATTGAAAAAACTCAATTGTAGTTCGTCTTTTTCGGCCTTAATTCCGTTTAAAGCTTCTCCAGAATGGTCTTTTTCTAACTTTTTTAATATTTTTTCTGCTTTCTGAATTACCAATTGTGGCATTCCAGCCATTTTAGCCACGTGAATACCAAAACTGTGTTCACTTCCGCCTTTCACTAATTTTCTGATGAATAAAACCGTGTCTTTTAATTCTTTTACCGAAACATTAAAATTCTGAACTCTATTAAAAATAGCTTCCATTTCATTTAATTCGTGGTAATGTGTAGCGAAAAGCGTTTTGGCCTTGCTTGGATGTTCGTGTAAATATTCAGCAATCGCCCAAGCAATCGAAATTCCGTCATAGGTTGAGGTTCCTCTTCCAATTTCATCTAATAACACCAAACTTCTATCGGAAATGTTATTCAAAATGGAAGCGGTTTCGTTCATTTCCACCATAAAGGTCGATTCGCCCATAGAAATATTATCACTCGCGCCAACACGTGTAAAAATCTTATCAACAACGCCCATTCTTACATTTTCAGCCGGAACAAAACTTCCCATTTGCGCCAATAATACAATTAAAGCCGTTTGTCTTAAAATCGCCGATTTACCCGACATATTCGGTCCGGTAATCATAATTAATTGTTGGGTTTCTCTATCTAAAAAAACATCGTTAGAAATATATGGAGTTCCAACTGGTAATTGTTTTTCAATAACTGGGTGTCGGCCTTCTTTTATCTCTAAATCGAAAGTGTCATCAATTTCAGGTTGTACGTATTTATTTTCGATAGCCATTTGTGCAAAACTTTGCAAACAATCGATTTGTGCTATCAAATTAGCATTTAATTGAACCGGTTTAATATAA
>JAULXA010000216.1:0-17643 GCA_032118875.1 Flavobacterium sp. | reverse complement strand
TTTGGCTAAATTTAATACATGAAATAAAGAATTCATGTTCAAATCCCAAGCAAATGCTGGGTTTTTTTCAGCAGTTGCAGATAATAAAGCGGCCATTAAATAAACATCTGTAATGTGATATTTTTCAATTAATTGCTCAATCTGATTGTAATCTAAAGCGTTAACCACTTCAAAAATCCCATTGTTTACAACGTCGTTTTCTAATTTTCTAATATCTGAAGCTACAACGTTTTCAACGCCATAGGTTTCACGTAATTTTGCGGTAAGCTCGGTGCCAATTTGTCCACAAGCGCCAATGATTAATATTTTGGTTTGCATAGTTCGTAGTTTTGTTGCACAAATATAAAATATTGACCTTAATAATAACTCATTTATTTGTCTGTTTTTTCCGAATTGTGTTATAACAAACATTTAACGCAATTTTCTAAATAATACTATAAACATTTGTAAATTTGCAATTCATAATTCCAAAAAGAATGAATTTTTTTAAAATACTTATACTTTCTGTTTTCAGCAGTCTTTTGTTTTTTTCTTGTAAAGATGAAGATAAACAAGCTTTACTAATTGTAAAAATGGAGAAAAAAAACAGAGAATCTTTCGAACAAATCAATAAAGCATGGATGCTAAACATTCCAAATGCAAGTATTGAAGTAAGTTCGGTATTAAATCAATGGAAAGAATGGCAAAGTTTTGAACAAGAAATCAAACAAAAACCAAAATCAACCATTAGTGCTTTCAAACAAAAAGTTCTTAATTTAGTTTCCAAATCGGATAGTTTGCATTTAAATGTACCGCCAAGATTTAACGAACCGCAAGTAAGAAGCAGAATTGTAGCCCTACAAACCAAAATTTTAGCTTTAGATACCTATTTTTCTTTGGACATTGTGCCTCACGAAAAAGTACAGAATTTAATCGCAGCTATAAATAAAGAAATGACCGCTTTTTACATGCAATGCGAAGAAATTGTTGTAAAAAGTAGGATTCCAACCGAAATTGGTGAACCAAGAATCATAAGCGTAAGCGATACAACCAGAAATGCAAAAGCGATAAATTTCGACGATTTAGAGCAACAAGAAATATTAGATAAAAATAAAAAACCCGATTTAAAAAAAGTTTATAATTAATTTTTTAATTCCGGTTTACAAAATAAAAAACATTGAGTAAATCAGAAATCCTTCAAAAATATCAGCAAAATCCAAAAATTGGACAAATTGCTGAATTTTTTGCGTCTCGTAAAAAAATAAATGCCACTGGATTGGTGGGTTCTTCGCTATCATTTGTTGTTGATGCCTTATTTAAAAAATCGGAATTACCTTTTTTATTATTATTTAACGATAAGGAAGAAGCGGCGTATTATTTAAACGATTTAGAAGCACTGATAAACGACCAAGATGTGTTGTTTTATCCAGGTTCTTTCCGACGACCTTATCAAATTGAAGAAACCGATAATGCGAATGTTTTATTACGTGCGGAAGTTTTAAACAGAATCAATTCTAGAAAAAAACCAGCCATAATTGTTTCTTATACGGATGCGATTTTCGAAAAAGTAGTCACTCGAAAAGAATTAGATAAAAACACCTTAAAAGTCAGTGTAAACGATAAATTATCTATCGATTTTATTAACGAAACACTATTCGAATACAATTTTAAACGTGTCGATTTTGTTTCCGAACCTGGAGAATTTTCGGTTCGTGGTGGAATTATTGATGTGTTTTCTTTTTCAAATGACATTCCGTATCGTATTGAGTTTTTTGGCGATGAAGTCGATAGCATCAGAACCTTTGATATTGAAACGCAATTGTCTAAAGAAAAAGTGACTAAAATTGCGATTATTCCCAACGTAGAAAATAAAGTTTTACAAGAAAAACGCGAAAATTTCTTAGATTATATTTCAGAGAAAACAGTCATTGTTCTTCAAAATACAGATTCTTTAGGAAGTAAATTAGATCGATTATACGAAAAAGCAAAAGAAGCGTATTCGAAATTAACACTCACGATAAATCATTCAAAACCGGAAGAATTATTCGTCAATCAAGAAACGTTTTTAAAAAGAGCGTTAGATTTTTCGGTTATTGAATTAGATAAAAGTCCGGTTTTTAAATCGGAAAAAGTTGTTCAATTTCATACTCAACCACAACCTTCGTTCAACAAACAATTCGATTTGTTGATGAATAATTTGAACGATAATTACCATAACGGAATAAAGAATTTTCTGTTTTCTTCGAACGAAAGTCAAGCCAAAAGATTCAAAGAAATTTTTAAAGACATTGATGAAGACGCCGCTAAAAACGTAAAAGACAAATACGATAACATTGTTTTTCCATTATTCTCAGGTTTCGTAGATACAGAATTGCAAATTGCCTGTTATACCGATCATCAAATATTTGAACGTTATCATAAATTTTCTATAAAAAATAATGCTTCCAAAAAACAAACGGTGACTTTAAAAGAGTTAACCGCCTTGTCAATTGGCGATTATGTAACGCACATCGATCACGGAATTGGAAAATTTGGCGGTTTACAAAAAATTCAAGTCGAAGGCAAAACACAAGAAGCGATTAAACTGGTTTATGCCGATAATGATATTGTGTATGTAAGTATTCATTCACTTCATAAAATTTCAAAATACACCGGAAAAGACGGCACACCACCAAAAATTTACAAATTAGGAAGTGGTGTTTGGAAAGCCTTAAAACAAAAAACAAAAGCCCGCGTTAAACATATTGCGTTCAATTTAATTCAATTGTATGCGAAAAGAAGATTAGACAAAGGTTATGCTTTCGGACCAGATTCTTACATGCAAAAAGAATTGGAAAGTTCTTTTATTTACGAAGATACACCAGATCAAATTACCGCGACCCACGATGTGAAAATGGATATGGAAAACGACCGCCCAATGGACAGATTAGTTTGTGGTGATGTCGGTTTCGGAAAAACGGAAGTCGCGATTCGTGCCGCATTTAAAGCAGTTGATAATGGAAAACAAGTGGCGATTTTAGTGCCAACAACCATCTTAGCCTATCAACATTACAGAACATTTACCGAAAGGTTAAAAGACATGCCAGTTACGGTAAGTTATTTGAACCGATTCCGTTCTGCAAAACAAAAAGCAGATACGTTAAAAGGCTTAGAAGAAGGAAAAGTCGACATCGTAATTGGAACGCATCAATTGGTAAACAAAAACGTAAAATTCCGCGATTTAGGTTTGCTAATTGTCGATGAAGAACAAAAATTTGGTGTCAATGTAAAAGACAAATTAAAAACGATTGCCGCAAATATTGATACGCTAACGTTAACAGCAACACCAATTCCAAGAACGTTACAGTTTTCGTTAATGGCTGCGCGAGATTTATCTGTAATTACAACGCCGCCGCCAAATAGATATCCAATTGATACTAATGTAATTCGCTTTAGTGAAGAAACCATTCGTGATGCGATTTCGTATGAAATTGAACGTGGCGGACAAGTGTTTTTTATCAATAATCGTATCGAAAATATTAAAGAAGTTGCCGGAATGATTCAACGTTTGGTGCCAAATGCTAAAGTCGGAATTGGTCACGGACAAATGGATGGAAAAAAACTGGAAGAATTAATGTTGGCTTTTATTGAAGGTGAATTTGATGTTTTGGTCGCAACTACGATTATTGAAAGCGGTTTAGATGTTCCCAATGCGAATACGATTTTCATTAATAATGCGAATAATTTCGGACTTTCCGATTTACATCAAATGCGTGGTCGAGTAGGTCGTAGCAATAAAAAAGCCTTTTGTTATTATATTACGCCACCAGATTCTGTAATGACAGATGACGCTAGAAAACGAATTAATGCTTTGGTTCAATTTTCAGATTTGGGAAGCGGATTCAATATTGCGATGAAAGATTTAGAAATTCGTGGTGCTGGAGATTTATTAGGTGGGGAACAAAGTGGTTTTATCAACGAAATTGGTTTCGATACGTATCAGAAAATCATGAATGAAGCCATTGAAGAATTAAAAGAAAATGAGTTCGCCGATTTATATAAAGAAGAAAATGATATCGAAACGAAAGAATTCGTAAAAGAATTTCAAATTGATACCGATTTTGAATTGCTGTTTCCAGATGAGTATATCAATAATATTTCGGAACGATTGAGTTTGTACAGCGAATTAGGTTCAGTAAAAAATATTCTAGAATTAGAAGCTTACGAAAAACGATTAATCGACCGATTTGGACCGTTACCAAAAGAAGCCATTTCGCTACTAAATAGTGTGCGAATTAAATGGAAAGCGAAGCAAATTGGTTTGGAAAGATTGATTCTGAAACAAAACAAAATGGTGGGTTATTTCATTGGCGATCAGCAATCTAATTTTTACCAAAGTAACCGATTTATGCATGTGATGAAATTCGCACAACAAAACGGAAATTTATGTAAAGTGAAAGAGAAAGAAACCAAAAACGGATTACGACTTTTAATTACTTTCGAAAACGTAAAAAGTATCAATAAGGCTTTGGAATTAATTGAATTGATATAGTTTTAAAATTAAAAACTTTCACAAGATGAAAATATTTCCTGAAAACGACTGTTCAATTGAATTAAATAATGATGATTTTTTAGTTATTTCCGAATTAAAAAATCAGACTTTATCAAAAAGTCAGTTTGTTTCAAATTGGAATAATCAGGTATTTATTGGTGATATAAATGGAAATGAATTTGAATTAAGTCTATCTAAAAAAATGTTAGTTGAACTTTGTGTTGTAAATGGGAAATTGCATAATAGAAAAGCAATAATGAGAATGCAGACAGGTAAATTAGCTAAAATTATTTTCGCAGCTATAGTGTTGTTTAGTCTTTCTGGAATGTTTGTCGCAATCATGCAAAGTAAATTGAATTTGGTAATTTATCTCGTTTTGAATATTATAGTGATGAGGTTTGTTTTTTTGGAAATTGGATTTAGATATGCTTCAAAGAATATGATTCTCAAATTGAACGAAATAATCGGACTTAAAAATAATTTATAAAATTAGTTTGAAACGGTTATAGTTTTTTGGAATACATTTTAATCTGCGAAAATCCTTGAAATCTGCGGCAAATAATTTTTATCTCAAAAAAAAAACTTATTTTTACACGTTAGCATACTAAATAACCAAAATTATAGTTATTTATAAAAATCATATTACATTGAAAAAGACACAATTAAAATATATACTTTCCTTTGGTGTCATTGCCATTCTTTTGGCATGTTCTACTAAAAAAGACAATTATGTAAACAGAAAATGGCATTCTACGAATACGAAATACAATGTTTTGTATAACGGTGATTTGGCTTTACAAAAAGGAATTGCTGATGTAAAAGCAACGTATACTGATGATTTTTGGGAAGTGCTTCCGTTAGAAAGAATGCAAATTACGGAAGAAGAACAAAAACCAGGCGATACTAAAAATCCTAATTTTGAACGTGCCGAAACCAAGGCTACAAAAGCGATTCAAACGCATTCTATGAATATTGGTGGTTTTGAAAAAAACAATCAAATTGACGAATCGTACTTAATGTTGGGTAAATCAAGATACTACGAACACAGGTATTTACCAGCAATGGAAGCTTTTAATTATATTCTGTACAAATATCCAAATAGTAACAACGTGTACCAAGCACAAGTTTGGAGAGAAAAAGTAAACTTAAAATTAGAAAACGAACAATTAGCGATAAAAAATTTAAACAGAACATTAAAAGGACAAAGAGTTAAAGGTCAGGATTTAGCTGATGTTCATGCCGTTTTAGCGCAAGCTTATGTGACTACAAATGTGTTAGATAGCGCTGTTGCTTCGGTTAAAATTTCGAAAAAAGAAACAAAATTAAAAGAAGAAAAAGCACGTTATACATTTATTTTAGCGCAATTATACGAGAAATTAAATTACAAAGACAGCGCATTTGTAGCGTATCAAGAAGTAATTGATATGAAACGTAAATCACCTCGTAATTACACTATTTATTCGCATTTAAAACAATCTTCACAATTTGATTTTGCAACCGGCGATACAATTGCGTTTCATAAAAATTTAGATAAATTGCTGGGAAATATCGAAAATAAAAATTTTAGAGATGTACTTCACAATCAAAGAGCTACTTTTTATGACAAAAAAGGAAATGATAAATTAGCGATTTCAAACTATAATAAATCGTTACGAAACATGTCTGCCGACAGATATTTAGCGGCTTCAAATTTTAGAAACATTTCGAATGTTTATTACAGACAGAAAAATTTTCATTCTTCAAAAAAATATTTAGATTCTACTTTTGTTCATTTATCAGAAAAGAACAAGGAATTTAAACCGTTAAAAAAGAAACTTGAAATTTTAAGTGACGTAGTCAAATATCAAGATATTATTAGTCAAGCTGACAGTGTTATTGTTGTTTCGAAAATGTCATCTTCTGAAAAGAATAAATACTATCAAAATTATATCGATAAATTAAAAATTTCAGATTCAATTGCTGCCAAAAAATTAGCTGATAAAGCTAAAATTGCCAATCAAAATTCGAAATCGGATATGCTTTCTGCAGATAATCCAAACGAAAATATGTTATTGCCTCCCGGTGGTGGATTACCTCCTGGCGGAAAATCTCCTGGAAAACCAACGGAATTTCAACCTTCAATAACTAAAGCGCCGCCAACAGACTTTGTGATAAATACTGGCGGTTTACAAAACACTTTTTATTTTTATAATCCGGCAACAGTTGCTCAAGGTAAAATAAATTTCAAGAAAAGATGGGGCGATAGAAATTTGGTTGACAATTGGAAATCGGTTGCAACTTCTAATCAAAATCCAAAAGATACTTCTAATCCAGTTGAAGAAATAGAAGAAGAAACTCCAGAGGAAACTCCAGAAATTGATTTAGAGCCAAAATATACTACCGCATTTTATATTGATAAGTTGCCAAAAGAACAAAAAGTTTTAGACAGCTTAAATATTGAAGCAAATTATGCGCGTTTTCAATTAGGTTCTATTTTTAAAGAAAAATTAAAAGAAAATGAATTAGCCATTACATCATTTGAGGATATTTTAGTGAATAAGCCAGAAAGCAAATTGGTTTTGCCAACCTATTATAATTTGTACCAATTATATGGTTCAGAAAATGGTGAAAAAGCGACGGCTTACAAGCAAAAAATTCTTTCGGAGTATCCAGAGAGTAGATATGCTTCTGCATTCAACAACACAGCAATAAATGCGGATATTACAGCAGATTCTGAGTTTAATGCCTTGTATGCTAAAGTGGAAAAAGGATTGTTCCGTGAAGCAAATGCTGAGGTGGATGCATTGGTTAAAAAATACGATGGTGATGAGTTAAACGCCAAATTTGATGTGTTAAAAGCTAAAATCTCTGGTAGATTATTCGGACTTTCGGCATACAAAACCGCTTTGCAGAAAATTGTAAAAAACTATCCTAAAGGAGAAGAAACTAAAAAAATTGAATCCATTTTATCGTCTGATATTCCTGCGTTAGAAGCATTGGATTTTGGAGCTGCACCTAAAACATTTAATTTGGTTTTTGTAACGAATTATCCAAACGAAGTTTCGCATAAAAATTTAATTGAAAAATTAAATAAATACGCTAAAGAATCTGGAGATGTAAAAATAAAAGTGTCAAATGATATTTATAATGTAGAAAAAAACATGATTGTTTTACACGGCATTATAAATAAAATGACTGCAGAATCAGTTTCTAATTTTCTAAAAGAACACAAAGAATATAAGTTGAAAGATACTCCAATTATTATCTCAAACGAAGATTATAAAGTGGTTCAAGTAAAGAAAAACTTAGAGGAATATTTGGCAAAAATTAAGTAAAATATGCTAGATAAAAAACAAAAATCCGATTACGATTTATTAGGAAAAACAAACCGTATTGTAGAACAAACTACCATCACAGGAAATATAGTTTGTGCAGCTGATTTACGCTTAGATGGCGAATTAATTGGTGATATTACCTGTAAAGGAAAAATTGTATTAGGTCCAAAAAGTAAAGTAGAAGGAAATATTACCTGCAAAAATATAGATATCGAAGGAAAATTTAACGGCAAATTAGTCGTGGAAGAATTACTTGGGATCAAAAAATCAGCTAAAATTTCTGGCGAAGTTACCGTTGGAAAATTAGCTATTGAACCAGGTGCTATTTTTGAAGCCAGTTGTGAAATGAGAAATTCTTAATTTCGAATTCAACGAATCCAAAAAAAATAGTAAAGTTGAGTTAAATGAAATCTGTTTAGATTTCATTCAACGAATCCAAAAAAAAACTTTGTGACTTAATGCCTTCGTGGCAAAATAAACATGATACAAAACAACAAAAACAAACCTTTAAATAAGTGGATTCAATTGATAAGTATACCTGCGCAAATGGGAATAGTTATCTTTTTGTTTGCGTATTTAGGTCAGTATTTAGATGAAAAATACAATTCTGAAAACTACGTGAAAATTTTCACTGTTGTGGGTGTTTTTTTAGCCATGTATAATGTCATTCGTCAAGTGAATCAATTAAATAAGAATGATAAATAATGAGAAATTATCTGTTGTTTTTTAAAGAGCTTTTCTTTTTGGTTTTTCCATTATACGTTGTTCATCGATTGGTTTTTTTGTTACCGAGTTTAAGCGCAACTCAAGAAAAATTTTATTTTTCAATCACCTTTTTGTATGTCCTGTTTTTTATTTTTTCGAAAACGATTCTTTTTGTAGTAAAAAAAGTTTCTGAAAAAAGTTTCGACAATACAGGAATGGTTTTTATGATCGCTACATTTATCAAAACTGGAATTGTGTATTTTATAATCAAGCCCATTTTAGACTCAAAGGATAATCAAATCGAAAAATTAAATGTTTTTTTCATTTTTATTTGTTTTTTATTAATCGAAACCATCATAACAGTGCGAATATTGAACAAAAAACAATAAACAAATGTTATTTTGAATAATTTGGTAAAAAAAGTAATTTAGTACTATTGTAATTTAAAGAAAAAATATACCTTTGCAAAAATTTTAAGGACAATATTTTTTAGAATATATATCATTATGTTGATTTCAAGAAAAACAATTCAATTATTTATCGCTACAGTTTTTGCTGTTTTACCAGTGTTTACTTTCGCTAATGCAGATACTACTCACGTTGCAAAAGCTGCTCATGCAGAAGTTGCAAATCATGAAGGTGGTGCAACTAAAGAAGTAGTGTCAGAAGAAGATAAAGCTCAAAAAGAAAGAGCTGAATTCATTCAACATCACTTATTGGATTCACATGATTTTCATTTGTTTTCTTATGGAAAAGAATCAGGTCATGAAAAACATATTGGTTTTCCTTTACCAGTAATCTTATGGGAAGATGGATTGCATTTCTTTATGTCATCTGAATTTCACCATGGTGAAGCTGTTGCGGAATCAAATGGAAAATACTTTGCAATAAATCACCATAATGGTATGATTTATAACACTGATGCAAAAGGAACTTTTAATGTTGATGAAAAGCATCATACTACAAATACAAAACCAATCGATTTCTCTATAACAAAAAGCATTGTAATGATTTTAATCGTTGCTTTGTTAATGTTTATCATTTTCAGAAACCTTGGTAAATCTTACGGTAAAAATGGAGGTATTGCTACTGGAGTTGGAAGATTTTTCGAGCCTTTAGTTTTATATATTAGAGATGAAATTGCAATTCCTAATATTGGGGAAAAGCATTATAAAAAATACATGAGTCATTTATTGACAGTGTTTTTCTTTATTTGGTTCTTAAATATGTTTGGTTTAACACCACTTGGGGTTAACGTTACAGGAAATATCGCAATTACTGCTGCATTAGCAATTATTACATACTTAATTACAACTTTTACTGCTAATGGTAACTATTGGGGTCACATTTTCTGGATGCCAGGTGTGCCAGTTCCAATGAAAATTATTTTGGCTCCTATTGAGTTTTTAGGAACTATTATTAAGCCATTTTCATTAATGATTCGTTTGTATGCGAATATGTTAGCAGGTCACGTAGTTTTAATGAGTATTATTGCATTAATGTATACTTTTAATAGTCCTATCGGAAGTCCGTTATCATTTGTATTGGCTTTTGTATTATCAATATTAGAAATATTAGTTGCTTTGTTGCAAGCTTATATTTTCACTATGTTAACTGCATTATATTTCGGTGCAGCTAAAGAAGAGCATCATCATGATGAAGCTCATTAATAAATTGAATGTTTAATTAAATATATATACATTATGGAAGGAACTCTTAACCTTGTAGGAGCTGGATTAATCGTTATCGGTGCTGGTTTAGGTATTGGTAGAATTGGTGGATCAGCAATGGACGCTATTGCTCGTCAACCAGAAGCTTCTGGAAAAATTCAAACTGCAATGCTTATCGCAGCTGCACTTATTGAAGGAATTGGTTTTGCAGCGTTATTCGCAGTAAAATAATTAAAAAAAACAATTGTTGTGACGGTTGGTTGCAACAATTGTTTAAATTGAAAATTAAAATTAAACAATATATATAATGGAAGAATTATTAGGTCAATTTTCATTTGGTTTATTTATCATGCAAACAGTTTTGTTTGTTGGGTTAATCCTTTTACTTAAAAAGTTTGCTTGGAAGCCTATTTTAGATGCGGTAAACGAACGTGAAGAAGGTATTAAAGATGCTTTATTATCTGCTGAAAACGCGAAAAAAGAAATGATGGCTTTAAAATCTGATAACCAAAAATTATTAGATGAAGCTCGTGCTGAAAGAGATACGATGATTAAAGAAGCAACTGCTATCAAAGAAAAAATGATTGCTGATGCTAAATCTGAAGCGCAATCTCAAGGTGCAAAAATGATTGAACAAGCGAAAGCTACAATCGAAAGCGAAAAAAATAATGCAGTTGCTGAAATCAAAAATCAAGTGTCTTCATTATCTTTAGATATCGCTGAAAAATTATTAAAAGAAGAATTATCTAACAAAGAATCTCAAACTAAATTGGTTGAGAAAATGTTAGCTGATGTTAAATTAAACTAATCTAAAGTTATGTCAAGAGCTGCGATTAGATACGCAAGAGCAATTATAGATATCGCTACAGAAAGTAATAATACTACTGCTGTAAATAACGATATGAAATCTATTGTTTCAGCAATCAAAGAAAGTGAAGAGTTAAAAGACTTTTTGGCTAACCCAATTGTAAGTGGTCAGATAAAAATGAACGCGTTAAGCGAAATTTTCCCATCTTTGCAAAATGAAACGAAAGGTTTGTTTCAATTGTTATTAGCAAATAAAAGGTTTGAAATTTTGTCGGCTATTGGAACACAATTCAATAAATTATTCGACATAGCAAGTGGTATTGAACAAGCAGTTGTTACTACAGCTGTTCCTTTAACTGCTGAATTAGAAGTGTTAGTTAAAAATAAGTTGAAAGAATTTTCTTCAAAAACAATTTCTATTACTAATGTAGTAGATGCTTCAATTATTGGAGGTTTTGTTTTAAGAATCGGAGATAAACAATACAATGCATCTGTTGCCAATAAATTACAACAGTTAAAAAGAGAATTTACATATTAAATAAATACCATTAAATATATATAAAATGGCAGAAATTAAACCAGCTGAAATTTCAGCAATATTAAAGAAACAATTATCAGATTTTCAATCTGGTGCTACGTTAGAAGAAGTAGGTACTGTACTACAAGTTGGTGATGGTATTGCTCGTGTATATGGTTTATCAAATGCTCAGTACGGTGAGTTAGTTCAATTCGACAACGGATTAGAGGCTATCGTATTGAACTTAGAAGAAGACAATGTTGGGGTTGTATTATTAGGACCATCAACAGGAATTAAAGAAGGTTCTAATGTAAAAAGAACTAACAGAATTGCTTCTTTAAAAGTTGGTGAACAAATGGTTGGTCGTGTAGTGAATACACTTGGTGAACCAATTGATGGTAAAGGACCAATCGGTGGTGAATTATACGAAATGCCTTTAGAGCGTAAAGCTCCTGGAGTTATTTTCCGTCAACCTGTAACTGAACCATTACAAACTGGTATCAAAGCTATCGATGCGATGATTCCTGTTGGACGTGGACAACGTGAATTAGTTATTGGTGACCGTCAAACTGGTAAATCTTCAGTTTGTTTAGATACCATCTTAAATCAAAAAGAATTTTACGATGCTGGACAACCAGTATTCTGTATATATGTTGCAATTGGACAAAAAGCGTCTACAGTTGCTTCAATCGCAAAAACATTAGAAGAAAAAGGAGCAATGGCTTATACAGTTATTGTTGCTGCAAATGCTTCTGACCCAGCTCCAATGCAAGTATATGCTCCTATGGCAGGTGCTGCAATTGGTGAGTATTTCCGTGATTCAGGTCGTCCTGCTTTAATTATTTATGACGATTTATCTAAGCAAGCAGTTGCTTACCGTGAAGTATCTTTATTATTAAGAAGACCTCCAGGTCGTGAGGCTTATCCAGGAGACGTTTTCTACTTACACTCTCGTTTATTAGAAAGAGCTTGTAAAGTAATTAACGATGATAATATTGCTAAAAACATGAATGATTTACCAGATTCTTTAAAAGGAATTGTAAAAGGTGGTGGTTCATTAACAGCTTTACCAATTATCGAAACACAAGCGGGTGACGTTTCTGCATATATCCCAACAAACGTAATTTCGATTACGGATGGACAAATTTTCTTAGATGGAGATTTATTCAACTCTGGAGTTCGTCCTGCAATTAACGTAGGTATTTCTGTATCTCGTGTTGGAGGTAACGCTCAAATTAAATCAATGAAAAAAGTATCTGGTACTTTAAAATTAGACCAAGCTCAATTCCGTGAATTAGAAGCATTCGCGAAATTTGGATCTGACTTAGATGCTGTTACTTTAAACGTAATTGAAAAAGGTAAACGTAACGTGGAAATCTTAAAACAAGGTTTAAATGATCCGTTTGCTGTTGAAAATCAAGTAGCAATTATTTATGCTGGAACGAAAAACTTATTAAGAAATGTTCCTGTAAATAAAGTAAAAGAATTTGAAAAAGATTATATTCAATTCTTAACTTTAAAACATAGAGATGTTTTAGATGCATTAAAAGCTGGTAAATTTGATGATAACATCACAAATGTATTAGAAGCTGCTGCAAAAGAAATTTCTGCAAAATACTAATTAATTAGGTATAAGATCATAGGTTATGGGTATTAGGTAAAACTAGTACCCAACACCTTAAACCCAACACCCAATACCCAATAAAAATGGCAAACTTAAAAGAAATACGTAATAGAATTGTATCTGTATCTTCAACGATGCAAATCACTTCTGCTATGAAAATGGTTTCGGCTGCTAAATTAAAAAAGGCACAAGACGCTATTACTGCAATGCGACCTTATTCTCAAAAATTAACGGAGTTAATTCAAGGTTTAAGCGCTTCTTTAGAAGGTGATGTGGCTGCTAATTATACGACTCAAAGAGAAGTTAAAAAAGTTTTAGTAGTTGCTATTACATCAAACAGAGGTTTGTGTGGTGCACTTAACAACAATGTCATTAAGCAAGTTAGAATTTTATCTGAAACATACGGACACGATAATGTTGGTGTTTTTGCAATTGGAAAAAAAGCGAATGATGGCTTACATAAAACAAACTATGTAATTGCTAACAGAAGTGATCTTTTCGATGATTTAACTTTCGATAATACTGCTGAAATTGCACAATCATTAACGCATTTGTTTTTAGATGGTGAGTATGATAAAATTGAATTAGTGTACAATCAGTTCGTAAATGCAGCTACTCAAATAGTTGTAAACGAACAGTTTTTACCATTAGCACCAATTAAAGGAGCTAGCGCAATTTCATCTGATTACATTTTTGAACCATCTAAAGAAGAAATTGTATTAGAATTAATACCAAAATCGTTAAAAACTCAATTGTACAAAGCGGTAAGAGATTCTTTCGCTGCGGAACACGGTGCGCGTATGACTGCAATGCACAAAGCAACAGACAACGCAACTGATTTAAGAAATCAATTGAAGTTAACATACAACAAAGCGCGTCAAGCGGCAATTACAGGTGAAATCTTAGAAATTGTTGGTGGAGCAGAAGCTTTGAATAATTAAAAGATGAATTCTTAAGCGAATTATACGTTAATTTTTATAAATACTTAAAGTCCCAATTTATTGGGACTTTTTTATTTTATATATTTGTGGAAACGGACCAACTCACAACTATGAAACCTATTTTAACACTACTACTTTTTATATTTTCTTCAGTATTATTTTCTCAAAATCTTCAATTAGAAGAAATCATGAAAGGCAACGAATTTATAGGTCAACAACCTTCTAATCCACGTTGGTCAGTAGATGGAAAAACCATTTATTTTGATTGGAATCCAAAAAATGAATTAGGCGATACAACCTATTTTTGGCAAGAAGGTTTCTCGGAACCTAAATTACTTTCTCCATCTGAATTTAATTTTTCCGATATTCAATTTCAAGGACAAGAAAAATTTGATGTTGTCTATTATACGAATCAAGGCGCTTTATTTTCGTATAATAAAAAAACTAAAGAAAATAAGATTATCTATCAAACCACTTCTAATATTAATTCGATTCAAAGAAGTGTCAACCCAAATATCATTTACTTTCAACAAAACAGAAACGTGTATCAATTGAATGTTATTAATTTTCAATTATTACAACTTACAAATTTCAAAAGTGGTTCGACTTCTTCGGAAAGTAAAACAGACAATTTCCTAAATTCTCAACAAAAGGAATTATTTCAATTTGTAAACGAAGAAAATGCCAAATCAGAATGGAATAAAAAACAATCAGAGCAAAATAAATTAAAATTTCCATCTGAGATTTTTTATGGTTCTAATGCTGTAGAAGCTATTAAAATAAATCCAAATGGAAAATTCGTAACCTATAGATTATCGGATTATCCAACTTCAAAAGAGACTAAAGTCGAAAACTTTATTACTTCTGATGGTTATACAAAAAATAAATCGGCACGTGAAAAAGTTTCAATAAACAACATTAGTAAACACAAAATGTTTGTGTATAATGTAGAAAAAGATACGGTTTTTCAAATCTCCTTTTCAAAATTATCGGGTATAAAAACTTTTCCAAAATATTATCAAGATTATGATAAATTAAAAGATGCTGAAGCACTGGAAAAATCAATTACCATGCAAGCTCCCGTTTATAATGCCACTGGTAATTTAGCGGTTTTTGAAGCCAGAAGTTTAGACAATAAAGACCGTTGGATTCTTCAATTAAATTTTGAAACAGCCACAATTACAGAATTAGATTACCAACATGATGAAGCATGGATTGGCGGACCAGGAATTCCGGGTTACAATTTTGGCAACGGAACTTTGGGGTTTTTATCGGACAATAAAACCATTTATTTTCAATCGGAAGCCACAGGATTTTCTCATTTGTATACTTATAATTTAGAAACGAAAAAGAAAACCCAACTAACAAATGGAAGATGGGAAGTTCGTGAGGTGGTTTTATCAAAATGGTATAATTTATTTTACATTACAACTACAGAAACACATCCTGGAAATCGTTCTTTCTATAAATTAGATGTCAATTCGGGTAAGAAAACACCAATTTTAAACAAAGATGGCGCGTATGAAATTGAATTATCGCCAGATGAAACGAAATTAGCAATACGTTATTCGTACATTAATAAACCTTGGGAAATTTATGTAGCTGATAACAAATCAAATCCAACTTTAAAACAAATTACCTTTTCAACTTCTGATTCGTTCAAAAAGTACAATTGGAAAACGCCAGAAGTTATCTCATTTAAAGCAACAGATGGAACCGATGTTTATGCTAGAGTTTACAATCCAAAAGGAGAAGCTAAAAATAAAGCGGCTATCATTTTTGTTCATGGTGCGGGTTATTTACAAAACGCGCACAAGTATTGGAGTACCTACCACAGAGAATACATGTTTCACAATATGTTATCCGATTTAGGTTATACGGTTTTAGATATTGATTATCGAGCAAGTGATGGTTACGGACGCGATTTCAGAACAGGGATTTACCGTCATATGGGTGGAAAAGATTTATCGGATCAATTAGATGGTAAAAAATATTTAGTCGAAAAATTAGGCATCGATGCGAATAAAGTCGGAATTTACGGCGGTTCTTATGGCGGATTTATTACACTAATGGGATTGCTAACCAAACCTGGCGAATTCAAAGCGGGTGCGGCATTGCGTTCGGTTACCGATTGGGCACATTACAATCAAGGTTACACAGCAAATATTTTAAATTTCCCTGAAACGGATCCAGAAGCCTACAAAAAAAGTTCGCCAATTTATTTCGCCAATAATTTACAAGACAACTTGTTAATGCTTCACGGAATGGTAGATGATAATGTACAATTTCAAGATATTGTAAGAATCACACAACGTTTCATCGAACTAGGAAAAAAAGACTGGGATTTAGCTGTTTTTCCTGTTGAAGCACACGGATTTCAAAAAGCGTATTCTTGGACAGATGAATATCGAAGAATCTTAAAATTGTTTAATGAAACTTTATTAGATGAATAATTTATTTTTTATCGTCTTTTGTCAGTTCGTGATAGATGAAACTGTAAAATTCCGTTGCTTCTAATACTGCTTCTTTTTGGATTGAGATTTTACCAAAATGTCCAGAATTATCTAAAACGTTTAAGTAAATATTATTTTTTTGAGCGGGTCTGTTTTTTAGTTTTGCTGCAAATTTATAAGAATGTAACGGAGGAACTCTATCGTCATTTTCTCCAGTCATAATTAAAGTTGTTGGATAATTTACACCTTCTTTTATATTATGCAATGGTGAATATTTGGCTAAATAGTCATAATCTTCTTTGTTTTTTGGATCTCCAAATTCGTCCAAATGATATCGGCCAACTGAAAATTTATCAAATCGTAACATATCAAACACACCTACTCTTGGAACCGCTACTTTAAAAAGTTCTGGTCTTTGTGTTAAGGCCACACCAACAACTAATCCACCATGTGAAGCACCAGTTATGGCTAATTTGTTCGGATTGGTATATTTTTCACGTATTAAAAATTCGGCAGCATCAATAAAATCATTAAAACAATTCATTTTATTTAAACCTTTTCCGTTTAAGTGCCATTTTTTTCCTTTTTCACCGCCACCTCTAATTTCTGCGAAAGCATAAATACCGCCTTTTTCCAAGAAGTTCAATAAACCCGTATCAAAATTAATTTTGTTAACAGAACCAAATCCACCATACGCTTTTAAAATAGTAGGATTTTCACCATTTAAAACCATGTTTTTTCTGTGAATAATTGTAATCGGAATATCTTTGTTATCTCTGCTTTTGTATGTTATTTTTTTAGTTGTAAAATGATCAAAAGGGAATAAAGTTGGTTTTTGAATGATATAATCGTTGTAGAAATTGTCTACACTTCCTTTTTCAATATTCAAAATTAAGTTGTAAAAAGAAATAGTGTTAGAATAAAAACTGGCATAAATGTTTTTTTCCTCACTGTCATAAAATTTAACTGAAAAATCCATGCCATTTGGAGCTTCAAATTTTTTCACAAAGACACCATCATTGGTGTAAACTGATAAGTAGTTTTTGTCAATGGTTTTGTATTTGCAAATGGTAAAATCTTCAATGAAATAAGTGTCTACTAA
>JAULXA010000215.1:0-7813 GCA_032118875.1 Flavobacterium sp. | reverse complement strand
GTACCTAAAGAAAGTGTAATTGTGTTTTGTGTCTTCATCTGCCAACAAATTAACAAACAATTTTAGACTTATACTTTACAAAAAATATTTTTTTATGAACATGTAACAAATTCGTTCAAAAGGCTACTTATCAGTATATAAAACGATAATTATGAATTTTTTTAAGAATGTGTTTGCTACGGTTGTAGGAATATTTTTATTTATGTTGCTTAGTTTTTTCTTATTGATTGGACTTGGAGCATTATTAGGAAGTGGAGAGGATAAAGTAAAATTGAAAAATAATTCGGTTATTCAGCTAGATTTAGCGAAAATTAATTTCGATTATGCAGGGAAATATGAATCGGATAGTCCGTTCAGTTCTTTAATGTTAGATAAAAACAAAGTTGGTTTTATTGAAGTTTTAAAAGCGATTGATGCCGCTAAAACAGACGATAAAATTAAAGGAATTACGATTGTAAACAACCAATCTGGTTTAGGATTGGCGCAAAGTAAAGAATTGAGAGACAAATTAGAAGATTTTAAAAAATCGAAAAAGTTTGTCATGGCATATGCTAATATTTATTCTCAAAAGGAATATTATATCAGTTCTATTGCAGATCAAGTGTATTTGAATCCAGCTGGAGAAGTTGATTTTAAAGGTTTAGGGACAGAAATGTTGTTCTTTAAAAATTTCCAAGATCAAACAGGTTTAAAAATGGAAATTATCCGTCACGGAAAATTCAAAAGTGCGGTGGAACCTTATTTAGCGCAAGAAATTAGCCCAGAAAACAGAGAACAAGTTACTGTTTTATTACAATCCGTATGGAAAACCATCGTTACTGATATTGCTAAAAACAGAAATATTTCAGTTGCACAATTAAATACAATTGCTGATGGATTATTAGCAAGAACTCCTCAAATGGCTTTACAACAAAAATTGGTGGATAAAGTAGCTTATGAAGATGAGTTCAATGACATGTTGAAATCAAAACTAAAAGTTGAAAAAGACGAAGATTTGGAGTCGATTTCTATTACTGATTATGTAAATAATTCATCTGCTAAATCGGAAGATTTTACCAAAGATGATATCATTGCAGTCATTTATGCACAAGGTCAAATTAATGGAGGTGAAGGTGATGTAGATTATATTGGAGAAGGTTCTATTAATCGTTCACTTAAAGAAGCGAGAGAAGATGAAGATGTGAAAGCTATCGTACTTCGTGTAGATAGTCCAGGTGGAAGTGCATTGGTTTCTGAATTAATTTGGAGAGAAATTGAATTGACTAAAAAAGTAAAACCAGTTGTCGTTTCAATGGGTAATTTAGCCGCTTCAGGAGGATATTATATTGCATGTAATGCGAATACTATTTTTGCAGAACCAACAACTATTACAGGTTCTATTGGTGTATTCGGAATGTTGCCAAATGCGCACGGATTTGCTACTAAATATGGTGTAAATGCAGAACAAGTTCAAACACATAAAAACGCCATTGGTTATAGTGTTTTCGAGCCAATTTCTGAAGAATACAAAACTTTTGCTTTAGAAGGAGTAGATCAAATTTATAAAACGTTTGTGAATAGAGTAGCAGTAGGAAGAAAAATGACTTTCGACCAAGTTGACGCGATTGCACAAGGTAGAGTTTGGACAGGTTCTGATGCAATAAAAAACGGTTTAGTAGATAAATTAGGAAATTTAGACGCTGCCATTGCTCATGCTGCAGGTTTAGGAAAAACAAAAAGCTACAGAACAGAAAATTACCCAGAATACAAGAAAAATTTCAATGAGTTTTTAGAAGGATTAGCAGGTGCGAGTATCTACAAATCTAAAGAAACGATGATGAAAGAAGAGCTTGGCGAAGAAAATTATACTTTACTAAAAAAATTAAAAGTAATGCAAAACAGAAAAGGTATTCAAATGTTAATGCCTTTCGATTTGAGTTTGTAAGAAATAATTTAAAAGAACAAAAACGCCATTCCTGCAAGTTTGGCGTTTTTTTTATAATAATTTGGTTAAATTTTGTACTTTGGTACTAACTTTGTGATAATAAAAAAAATTTCAAAAAAATCAGTCTTATGTTGAAAAAAGTTTTAAAATGGTCGGGAATTTCAGTGCTTTTACTTGTAATTGTTTTAGCAGCAGTTCCTTTTTTGTTTAAAGATAAAATCAAAGCAAAAATTGTAGAAACCATTAATAAAAATGTAAATGCTAAAGTTGGTCTGGAAGATGTGAGTTTGAATTTATTCAAAAGCTTTCCGCAAGCCAATGTGACTTTGGATAAAATGAGTATAATTAACAACGCGCCTTTTGCTGGTGATACGTTAGTATATTCCGATAAAATCAACTTAAAAATGAGTATGATGGAATTGTTCAATGGGGAAAATGAGCCCATGAAAATTGAATCTATCAGTACAGAAAATACGAAATTAAATATCCTTTTCAATAAAGATGGAATTGGGAATTATGATATCGCTTTAAAGAAAGACGAAAAAGAATCTGCTAAAGAAGAGAAACCATTCGCGTTAAGCATTCAGAGTTATGAAGTGGAAAATTTAAAATTCACCTATAAAGATGAAGCGTCTAAAATGAAAATGGTTTTAGACAGTATCAATCACGAAGGAACTGGAAATTTTGAGCAAGATGTTTTAGATTTAGATACCAAAACAACGGCCAATTTAACTTTCGATATGGATAAAAGTAATTTTATGCGTAACGTAAAAATTTCTTTAGATGCAGTTTTAGGAATTGATTTAAAAAACAGTAAATACACGTTCAAAGAAAATAAAGCTTTAATCAATCAATTGCCTTTAAATTTCAATGGATTTATTCAATTGGTAGAAAAAGGCCAAGTGTACGATCTGTCTTTCAATACACCATCATCAGATTTTAAAAACTTTTTAGGCTTAATTCCGACAGAATATGCTGGGAATTTAGCTGAGGTTGAAACTTCTGGAAAATTTGAAGTGAAAGGAAAAGTAAAAGGCGATTTAACCGATACCACGGTTCCGAAGTTTAATATTGAAATGTTATCTAATAACGCTTCTTTCAAATATAAAGACTTACCAAAGTCAGTAAAAAACATTTCAATTGATACACATATTGTAAATGAAACAGGTTTAATGAACGACACTTTCGTAGATTTAGATAAATTATCTTTTGCTATCGATCAAGATGTTTTTAACGCCAGTGCTCACATCAAAAACTTAACAGAAAATCCAAATATTGATGCGGCTTTAAAAGGGGTAATCAATTTAGCGAACGTTTCAAAAGCGTATCCTGTAAAATTAGAAAAACCATTAAACGGAATTTTAAGAGCAGATGTAAAAACAGCTTTTGATATGAAATCGGTAGAAACGAGTCAATATCAAAATATTAAGAATTCTGGAAATATTAACTTAACAGGTTTCAATTATGCTGGTCCAGAAATGGCAAAACCAGTAAGTGTAGCTGTTGCTGATTTATCATTTAATCCAAGCCGAATTAACTTGAATAAATTGCAAGCGAAAACGGGTAAATCAGATATTAATGTTTCAGGAAGTTTAGATAATTTCTACGGATTCTTGTTTAAAAACCAAGTCTTAAAAGGAAATTTCAACTTAAATTCTTCTCTTTTCGCGGTGTCCGATTTTATGGCGCCAACTACAACAACGAATGATGAAGGTAAGAAAACAACAGAACAAGTAAAAATTCCAAGTTTCTTAGATTGTACATTAAATGCTAAAGCAACAACAGTTATTTATGATAATTTAAATTTGAAAAATGTAGCGGGAACCTTAATTATTCGCGATCAAGCGGTAAACTTGAAAGGTTTAACTATGGATGTTTTTGGTGGGAAAATTGGTTTAAACGGATTGGTTTCGACCAAAGGAAAAATTCCAACCTTTGATATGGATTTAGGTTTGTCATCTGTTGATATTAGTCAAACTTTTTCTATGTTGAATACTTTGAAAACAATTACGCCAATTGCTGATGTTATTAATGGTAAGATGAATTCTACAATTAAATTAAATGGGAATTTAACGCAAGACATGATGCCAGATATCAAAAGTATATCCGGAGATTTATTAGGAACTATTTTACAAGGTTCGTTAAATAAAAGTAAATCAACTTTGTTAACAGAATTAAGCAGTAAAGCTACATTCTTAGATGTGAAAGACATCAATTTAAAAGATTTAAAAGCGGCACTTTCGTTTGATAAAGGGAAAGTTTCGGTAAAACCATTTACTTTAAAACATAAAGATATTTCAGTTCAAATTGCAGGTTCTCATGGTTTCGACCAGAATATGGATTACGATTTAAAATTTGATGTGCCAACTAAATATTTAGGAAAAGACGTCAATAATTTAATTGCGAAATTAACGCCTGCAGATGCGAAGAAAATTGAGAGTATTCCTGTAAATGCATTGATGAACGGAAGTTTCAAATCACCAAAAATCACAACCGATTTACAAAGTGCTACTAAAAACTTGACAACTCAATTAGTGAAAATGCAAAAAGATAAATTAGTACAACAAGGAACAGGAGCCTTATCAAATATTTTAGGTGGAAACAAACCGAAAGATTCTACAAAAACTACAACGCCTCCAAAAGAACAAGTTGGTAATGCAGTAAAAGATGGTTTAAAAGGTTTATTCGGTAAGAAGAAAAAAGAGTAGATTTCAAAAAATTTAATAAAACAAAAAATGCCAAGTTTTCACTTGGCATTTTTTATATCTGATGCTTAAAGATTATCCTAAAAACGGATAACTATAATGTTCTGGTGTAACGAAAGTTTCTTTAATTGTTCTTGGAGAAACCCAACGTAATAAGTTTTGTGCAGAACCAGCTTTGTCATTTGTTCCAGAAGCTCTTGCTCCACCAAATGGTTGCATTCCTACAACAGCACCAGTTGGTTTGTCATTAATGTAGAAGTTTCCAGCAGCGTTTTGTAATGCTATAGTTGCTTCTTCAATGGCATATCTATCTGTGCTTAAAACCGCTCCGGTTAAAGCATATTCAGAAGTTTGATCTACTAAAGTTAATGTTTCAGACCATTTCGCATCTTCATATACATAAATTGTAATAACTGGTCCGAAAAGTTCCGTTTCCATTGTTGCATATTTCGGATTCGTAGTTACGATAACCGTTGGCTCAATAAAATAACCTTTAGATTTATCGTAATTTCCACCAACAATAATTTCTGCATCAGCATCTTTTTTAGCTTGGTCAATAAAACTCGCTAATTTATCAAATGAACCTTCATGAATAACTGCAGTAACAAAGTTTGAAAAATCTTCTGGTGAACCCATTTTCATAGAATTCACATCTGAAATTAATTGTTCTTTAACCGCAGACCACATAGATTGTGGAATATAAGCTCTTGAAGCTGCCGAACATTTCTGACCTTGGAATTCAAAAGCACCACGAGTAATAGCTGTAGTAACTTGTTTTACATTTGCCGATGGATGTGCGATAATGAAATCTTTTCCACCAGTTTCTCCTACAATTCTTGGATACGTTTTGTAGTTGTGAATGTTAGTTCCAATTTTTTTCCAAATTTCTTTGAAGATAAATGTTGAACCTGTATAGTGAATTCCAGCAAAATCTGGAGAAGCTAAAACCGTATCTGTAATCATAACTGGATCACCAAAAACAACATTAATTACACCATCTGGAACTCCAGCTTCTTTGAAAACATCAATAATAATTTTTGCAGAGAATACTTGACTATCACTTGGTTTCCAAACCACAACATTACCCATTAATGCTGCACTTGCAGGTAAATTTGCTGCAATGGCTGTAAAGTTGAAAGGCGTAACCGCGTAAACAAAACCTTCTAAAGGTCTGTATTCTACTCTGTTCCACATGTCTGAATTAGAGGCTGGTTGGTCTGCGTAAATTTGTGTCATGAATTCTACGTTGAAACGTAAAAAGTCAATTAATTCACAAGAGGCGTCAATTTCTGCTTGATGAATCGTTTTAGATTGCGCAATCATTGTTGCGGCATTTATTTTTGCTCTGTATGGTCCGGCGATTAATTCAGCGGCTTTTAAAAAGATAGCGGCACGTTGTTCCCAAGCCATATTAGCCCATTTTGTTCTGCTTTCTAATGCATTGGCAATGGCTTTTTCTACATGAGATTTTTCAGCTAAATGATATGTTCCAACAACGTGTTGGTGATCATGTGGCGCCGACATATTTTTAGTGTTTCCTGTGAAAATTTCTTCTGAACCAATGTATAAAGGCACATCAATTTTCGAATTCCACATCGCTTTGTAAGCTTCTAAAACTCTTGTTTTTTCTGGAGAATTGGGTGCGTAACCTTTTACTGGCTCGTTTACCGCTTTTGGTATATTAAAAAATCCTTTTAACATTATTTAGTTTGTTATTTGTTAGACGTATTTTAGATGATTAGCAATTTGCTAAAAACCAGTACAAAAGTACAAAGGATAAATTGAATTCTAAAATAAATAATTTTAGTTTATCGCAAATGGAACACTTAGTTTAAATGTTGGAATTTGTACTTCAAAGGTTTCAGAAGTGGTGAAGTTTAGCATGGTGTAAAAACCATTCATCGCCCCAATTGTGGAATGCAACATACAACCAGAAGAATACACATATTTGTCGCCAGGAATAATAATTGGTGATTGTCCGACTACGCCTTCACCATCAACAATTTCATTAAAATTTAGTGAATCGAAAATTTCCCAATGACGTGCTTGTAATTGTACAATATCTGTGCTTAAATTTTCAATGGTAATTTCGTACGAAAAGGCATAAAGCATGTTATAGTCTTTAAAGTAAGTGCCCTCGAAACGAGTTGCAACCGATATTTTTATACCACTGGTGATTTGAGTAACCATATTGAGTTTTTAGATAAATCAAAGTTACAGAAAAATAAATATAACTAAATGTTAATTTTTTATATCTACGCTATTTGCTCTTCCGATTCCAATAATTCTGTCGTAGCGTTCTGCGCCACCTCTATAATATACTAAAACAATATAATCGTTTTCGGTTTGATAAAAGTTTCCATCAACGGCATTTTGTTCGTCAATTTTTCCTTTTTTATCTACTAAAGTGTATTGGTAATTCACAAATCCTTGTTTTAACAAAATCGGTTTTTCAAAAGTTTTTGTTTCCGAATTATATTCCATTTTAAATTCATCAGAAATCTGATAATTATTAAACATTCCTGTAACATAAACCGATTTTTCTAACGGATTTACATCGGAAAGTAAACTAAAATACACCCAAGAATAATCTGCTTCAATAGTATTTTGAGTACCGTTTATATTATTGACAAAAAAGTTTCCATTTATATCTGGGAAATAGGTGTAAAGTTTGTTTTTACGAGCATCGTTTGTGTATAAAAAAGTATTATAAATGTCACCAGATGTTACTTTGAATACGGAGTTGGAAGCGCCACGAATGTTTTTGTTTTCGTAATTTAAAAACTCATTACCTGCCCAAAATTGTGTTTCCTTATTGTAACGATAAATCATTTGTGTGCCAATGGTATACTGTGGTTTGATATTGTGAATGGCATTGTTGAACTTTCCGTTTTGGAAAATAGAAACTCTAATGTTTTCTTTGGGATTTTGTAACGGTTTGTCTTTGTAGTCGATAAAAAACTCAATGTTTTGTTTCTGATTGACGGTTTCCATATCTCGAGAACGTCTAATTGTAATGCCAACGGCAGTATCGTCTTCGTAAATGATGAATTTTTTAGAGAAAACAATTTCCTGATCTTCATCGAAAATTTTAACGATATAGTTCCCGCTTTTAATAATTTGATTGAACTTATTTGGGAAACTTAAGGTGTAGTGTGAATAAATTTGTAAGCAATTTAACGAG
>JAULXA010000214.1:0-2304 GCA_032118875.1 Flavobacterium sp. | reverse complement strand
AATTTGCGCACCTCTATCGCCGTCAATCCAATACTCGATACGTCTGAAAACCATTTCCATAAAAATAGTTTGCGGACAAAACCAACCACAAAACACCCGACCGAAAGCCACAGTAAATAAGGTTAACCCCACTACTCCGATAATCATTATGACCACCACTAAATAAAAATCTTGTGGCCAAAACGGCATTCCGAAAATATTGAATCTGCGATCTAAAACATTAAATAATAAGAACTGATTGCCATTTATTTTGATAAACGGACTCGATAACAAAAGAACTAATAATATATAACTTACCCATTTTCTTCTGTCATAAAACTTACCCTGCGGTTTTTTAGGAAAAATGAATTTCCTTTTACCTTTTTCGTTTATGGTTCCGATGGTATCTCGGAAACTATCGTCTTCTATATTTGACATCACATTTTATATTTAGCATTTCTGCTGGAACAATTCAGTTTTCCAAATTGTTTTGTTTTATTTTTTTGCGATAGTATCCGTTACGGCTACATCTGCAGTAGTTGGTTTTGCAGTACCTTCTTCTTTCCATTCGTCACCTTCTGGTGCTTTTCCTCCAGCAGGTTTTGTTCCTTGAAGAGATAAGACATAACTCGCCACTTTCTGAATCTCAGTTGGTTTTAAACTTTCTTTCCACGCCACCATTCCTTTTCCTGGTCGGCCACCTTCTGTTAATGTGTTGAAAACATTTTTAATTCCACCACCTAAAATCCAATTTTGATCTGTTAAGTTCGGACCAATTGCTCCTCCAGCATCGGCTTTATGGCACAATACACAATTAGTTGTGAAAATCGCCTTTCCTTCCGCTAATGCAGCTGGCTCAGTTAATAATGTTACTTTTTCTTTATTCATTAAATCAGGAGCCGTTTTATTGTATTCTTCAACTTTTTTCTCGGCTAAAGTATTCTCAATTATGTATTCTTCCTCTTGTGTATAATCGCCAACAACATGAAAACGAACTAAATATACCAATGCAAATAAAATTGTAGCATAAAACAAACCTGTAAACCATGGTGGTAAACCGTTATCTAATTCTTTAATACCATCATAATCATGATCTAATTCAATATCTTTTTCATTTTCAATGGGTTGTAAAGCCGAAAATTTGAACATCCATTTTTTGTAAGCCTCAGTTTGAGTAAATGGTTTCGCTTCTTCAATATCAAATTTTTCTTTAGCTTCATCGGTTAACAATTGATACGAAACGTTATCAACTGCATTTAATATCACTTCAACTGTAATAAATATGAATATTAATAATACATGAATTATAGGTACAATTGGATATTTTAAAAAAGCGGGTCTGTCTCCAGAATCAATAAAATATTCTGTTAAAGCAAAAACCATCGCATAAAAAAATGGAAACCTAACGTATACTGGAATATATTTTCTCATTGTTTTGAATTTTTAGTTTTCGTTAAAAGGTAATTCACTCATTATTTTTACTTGTTCTTTGCTGTATGACATGGCATAAACTACATAAGAAACAAAAATGGTAAAGAAAATTACTAGTGATATAATGGGGAAAATTTCCACTCCATTTATACCTTCCATATTGTGTTTGACAAATTTTAACATCTTCTTATTTTTTAACTTTAATATCAGTTCCTAAACGTTGTAAGTAAGCAATTAAGGCTACGATTTCTCTGTCTTTCATTTGAACAAATTTTTCACCTGTTAGTTTTGCTTTTTCTTTACTTGCGGCATATGATTTAGAGAAATTCGGATCTGTTTCTAAACCTTTTTCAATTTCAAGAGCTTGTTTTTCGATACTTGTAAAGGCATTGGCAATGTCATTATCTGTATACGGAACTCCTAAAGTTTTCATTACGCTCATTTTTTTCTGAATGTCGTCATGTTTCATTTTCTTGTTATCAAACATCCATTTGTAAGCAGGCATTATAGAACCTGTTGTGGTGGCTTGCGGATTCCACATGTGACTAAAGTGCCAACTGTGTGGGTATTTTCCACCTACTCTCATTAAATCTGGACCTGTTCTTTTTGAACCCCATAAATGTGGATGATCGTAAACATATTCTCCAGATTTTGAAGATTCACCGTAACGTTTCACTTCACTTCTAAACGGACGAACCAATTGTGAGTGACAGTTGTTACAACCTTCACGGATATATAAATCTCTTCCTTCTAATTCTAATGGTGTGTATGGTTTTACACTAGTTATCGTAGCAATATTCGATTTTACAATTAACATCGGTACAATTTGAATTAAACCTCCAATGGAAACCGCTAAAACTGTTAATATGGTAAATTGAACCGGTTTACGTTCTA
>JAULXA010000213.1:5176-6784 GCA_032118875.1 Flavobacterium sp. | reverse complement strand
AGGTATGGCTCAAAAAGTGCAATTTATTGTCACCGTACTTCACAATCCGAAATTATTAATTTTAGACGAACCTTTTTCTGGTTTCGATCCTGTAAATGCAAATTTAATTAAGGATGAAATTATCGAATTAAATAAAAAAGGAACTTCAATTATTTTCTCTACACACCGAATGGAAAGTGTGGAAGAAATGTGCGATTACATTGCTTTAATTCATAAATCGAATAAATTAATTGAAGGAAGATTAGAAGATGTGAAACGCGAATTCAGAACCAATACATTCCAAGTTGGAGTAATGACTCAAAACGTAGAAGGATTAATGTATCAGTTAACGCAGAAGTTTACTATTGGGCAAACCGATTTTAAATCTTTAAACGACGATTTAAAATTAGAAGTTCAATTAGGAGAGCATTCTACAAATGATTTATTGTCTATTTTATCTCAAAACGGACAAGTAACACATTTCGCAGAAAAAATCCCTAGCGTTAACGATATTTTTATTCAAACAGTAAGTTAATAACAATTGAAATAGAAAATCAAAATAAATTGATTCGTCACTTCGAGTGATTTTTGTTTCTCGTTTTTTGAGAACGAAAAACGAAAATTGTATCGAGAACTAAAATAAATATAAGTTGCTTTTTCAATTTCTATAACTTGAATCGAGACTTAAAAAGGCGAACAGGCGAAGCAAACTAAAACAACTTTAAACTTGAAACAAAAAATATAATGAACAAATTATTATTAATCATACAAAGAGAATTCATTGCTAAAGTGCGCAACAAATCTTTTATTGTAATGACTTTTTTAAGTCCGCTAATTTTCTTAGGAATGTCGTTTCTAATTGGCTATTTGTCTAGTATCAATAAAGATGAAGCGACTAAAATTGCGGTTTACGACCAAGGAAATGTTTTAAAAAGCAGTTTAAAGTCGGACAAAGAAACGGCTTATACAGATTTGTCTGCGATGCCTTTCAAAGTTGCGAAAGCTACAGCAAGTAAAAGTTATGAAGGTTTATTGTTTATTCCAAAAACAGCAACTATTCAGGATTTAAAATCGAAAGTTGAATTCATTTCAGACGAAAGTGCCAGCTCTGATTTTATCTCAGATATTGAAAATGTTGTCGACTCCATCTTAACGCAAGATAATTTAAAAGCAGATAATTTAGATGTTGTCAAAATCGAAAAAGCAAAAGTAGAATCATCATTAAAATTGAGTAAATATTCTGGTGATAAAAGTTTAAAAGGTATTAATGAAATCAAAATAGCTTTAGGTTTCGTTTTTGGATATTTAATTATGATGTTCATTATCATTTACGGAAACTTTGTAATGCGAAGTGTTATCGAAGAAAAAACAAATCGAATTATCGAAATTGTGATTTCATCTGTGAAACCTTTTCAGTTAATGATGGGAAAAATTATTGGAAATTCATTAGCTGGAATTTTACAATTTACTATTTGGTTTATCGTTGGAATTTCGATTTTCTTCATAGCAACAACCTTTTTTGGTGCAGAAACAGCTGCGAGTTCTATGTCTAAAACGAATCCAGAAGCCCTGAAGTTAGCCGCAGAGAATAGTGGTTTTATGGCAAAATTACCCTTGTATTTAGAAGAA
>JAULXA010000213.1:0-5160 GCA_032118875.1 Flavobacterium sp. | reverse complement strand
TATATGCCGCTATTGGTGCAGCTGTTGATAACGAAACCGATTCGCAACAATTTTTGTTACCAATTATAATGCCTTTAATGTTAGGTGTTTATATCGGATTTTTCACTGTGGCAAGTGATCCACACGGTAATATTGCTACTATATTTTCTATGATTCCATTTACTTCACCAATTGTAATGTTGATGCGAATTCCGTTTGGCGTGCCAACTTGGCAAATAATTGTTTCTTTAGTCTTATTATTTGGTACATTTGTTGGAGTAGTTTGGTTTGCCAGCAAAATTTACCGCGTAGGTATTTTAATGTATGGTAAAAAGCCAACTTGGAAAGAATTATATAAATGGTTGAAATACTAGTTAGTTTGTCAATTAGCAAAATGTTTGGCAAAATATTTGTTAATAGAGATAGATCAAATTTAACCTGAAACTAAAATTAAATGTCAAAAATCCTTATCATAGAAGACGAAGCGCCAATTAGACGCGTTTTAAATAAAATATTATCAGAAGAAAGTGATACGTATTTGGTGCAAGAAGCCGAAGACGGATTGAAAGGTGTTGAAATGGTTAAAAACGAAGATTTCGATTTAATTTTGTGCGATATTAAAATGCCAAAAATGGACGGAGTTGAAGTGTTAGAAGCCATCAAAAAAATCAAGCCTGAAATTCCAATGGTGATGATTTCTGGTCATGGCGATTTGGAAACGGCTGTAAACACCATGCGTTTAGGCGCTTTTGATTATATTTCTAAACCACCAGATTTAAACCGTTTGTTAAACACGGTTCGAAACGCTTTAGATAAAAAGCAATTAGTGGTAGAAAACAAAATTCTTAAGAAAAAAGTTTCTAAAAACTACGAAATGATTGGCGAGAGTGAAGCGATTTCACATATCAAAAACATGATTGAAAAAGTAGCGCAAACGGATGCTAGAGTTTTAATTACTGGTCCAAATGGAACGGGTAAAGAATTAGTGGCACACCAATTACATGAAAATAGTAATCGTGCACAACAAGCTATTATTGAAGTTAATTGTGCTGCGATTCCATCAGAATTAATTGAAAGCGAATTATTCGGACACGTAAAAGGTGCGTTTACTTCTGCCGTGAAAGACAGAGCTGGAAAATTTGAAGCAGCCAACGGTGGAACGATTTTCTTAGACGAAATTGGCGATATGAGTTTATCTGCGCAAGCTAAAGTGTTACGTGCGTTGCAAGAAAATTTAATTCAAAGAGTTGGTGCTGATAAAGATATTAAAGTGGATGTTCGCGTTATCGCAGCAACCAATAAAGATTTAAAATTGGAGATTGCTGAAGGTCGTTTTAGAGAAGATTTATATCACAGATTAGCCGTAATTCTAATTAAAGTTCCGGCTTTAAATGAAAGAAGATCAGATATTCCAATGTTAATTGAACACTTCGCTACTAAAATCTCTGAAGAACAAGGAAATGCTAAAAAAACGTTTTCAAAAGAAGCGATAAAGTTATTACAAGAATACGATTGGACAGGAAATATCCGAGAATTAAGAAATGTAGTAGAACGTTTAATCATATTAGGAAACCACGAAATTTCAGAATCAGATGTAAATTTATTTGCTTCTAAATAAATTCTATACTTTAAAATACAGAAAGAGATTCGCAAAATGATTGTGAATCTCTTTTTTTATTTTTCTTTATGTATCTTTGCGGACACTTTAGCGAATTTCTTCGAAATAAAAATATAAAATGCAATTAAAAAAAATAAACCCACTTTTACAAGAAGCATTAATTGAAAACGGTTTAACCGAAGCCAACGAAATGCAACAAGAAACTTTTTCAACTATAAAAAGTGGTGCTGATGCGGTAATTCAATCCGGAAAAAAATCTGGAAAATCGACTACAATTGTTTTAAATGTGATTCAACGTTTGGAAAAACAATTTATGGAATCGCCAAGAGCATTGATTATTGTCGAAACTAAAGAGAAGGTTTTGGAAATGGTTGAAATGTTTAAAAAATATAATCGTTATACGCAATTACGAGTATATGGAGCACATGATAAAGGGGATATGGATTGGGATAAAAACCAAATTTCTTTAGGAATTGATGTTTTAATCGGAACACCGAATCGTTTAGATTTAATGTTTGCGACTGCAGGTTTTGATGTGAATAGATTATTAATGTACGTGGTTGATGATGCTGATATTCTGTTCAAACTTCGATTAGATGCGAAAACAAATCGAATGTCAGAAAGTATTTCTAAATCTCAACGTTTGATTTTTTGTAATAAAATTTCAGATAGAGTAGAAGCAGTTGCTGATAGAACAATGATTGAGCCGTTATTCTTCGAGATGGAAGATTAGAAAAACATTATAATCTTATTATAAAAAAAAACTCAAACCTTAAAGTTTGAGTTTTTTTTATGTTTACTGTTTATTTAGTTTTATTTTTTTACAATTTTGTGATTAAATGTTCCTTTTTCAGTTTCAATCATTACATTATAAATTCCTGAATTAATATTTGATAAATCTAATTGAATATTATTATTGTTGATTTGTTTTCCAAAAACCATTTGGCCTAATTGATTATAAACTTTAATCGAATTAATTTGAAACTCATTTTCAATATTTAAAATGTCAGTTACTGGATTTGGACTTAGTTTAATATTATTAGCTATAAAGGTTTCTGAACTTAATGGTTGAATGTTTATGGTTGCTATACTTATGTCATTTACACATGGCATAATTCCAAACAAGTTGTATGTAAATGTACTTGTTGTTGCTCCTATAGCTGGCGTAAAAGTTCCAAGTCCGGCATTAAAAGTCCCACCAGTTCCTGATGTTCTTGTCCAAATTCCGCCAAGTTGTTCTCCAATAATTAAAGAAAATAAATCAATTGGTGAAGTACTTGTTTCACTAACAGAAGTCATTCCATCATTACCCGCAACTGGTTGTGGGCTAATATTAATTGTAACAACACTTGAATCATTTGAACATGGAGAAGTTCCAGATACTGTATACGTAAAAGTCGAAGTTGTTACACCCATTGTAGGTGTAAAAGTTCCAGCTAAAAAGTTAAATGTTCCACCTGTTCCTGAAGTTTGTACCCATGTACCTCCAGTTTCCTCTCCAGTAATTATACTGTATAAATTGATTATTGAAAGACTTGACTCACAAATAGTTGTTGAACCATCTGTACCAGCATTTGCTTGTTGGTAAATCGACACAATTGTTGTTACAAATGTACCTGGACAACCTGGTCCTGATGGAATAGCATAAACAACAGTATACGCTCCAGGAATACTTGTATTCGGAGTAATAGCTCCAGTTGTTGGGTTTAAATTTAAGCCAACTGTTGAAGAAAATACTCCACCTAAATAAGCATCTGTTCCTGTTAAAGTTACTGCTTTTACGCTTGTGTCAGAAGAACAAAAAGGAGTACCAACATAGCTAATGTTAGCAGTTGGGCAAGCATAAGTATCATTCGATTTTTTTTCAGCAAAGGAATTTATTCCAGTTAATAAGAAAATAGTTGTTAAAAAAACGTGTAATGTATGTTTCATCGATTTAGTTTTAATTGAAGCAAATGTAATTAATTTTATTCTATTCTGTTTTTGATAATAAATAATTTTTAAAATAGCCTATCTTTGCACCTCGAAAATCCAAATACATATACATGGGACTTATTAAAATTTTTTCTGGAAAAGAAAGCATTGCCAAAAACTTACAGACGGTAATTGAAAACGAAAATGTAACTGTTACTCAACGTGAAAACAAACAAAATTCTGGAAGTGCAGCAATTATTGAATTATTTATTGAAGAAGATGATTTTATGAAAGTTCGCGATGCTATCGAGGATTTCAAAATGAATATGTAAACAAAGTATCAAGATAATAGTAATAAGAATTAAGACTTTTACCTTTTACCAAAAACCTTTTACCTAAAAAATAAAATGATTACAGTTAACGATATAGCCGTAGAATTTGGCGGAACAACACTTTTTAGCGATGTAACTTTTGCTATTAACGAGAATGATAAAATTGCCCTTATGGGTAAAAATGGTGCAGGAAAATCAACATTATTAAAAATTGTGGCAGGAGAAAGCAAAGCAACTCGTGGTACAATTTCTGCGCCTGGAGATGCTGTAATTGCTTATTTGCCTCAACATTTATTGACTTCAGACGATTGTACCGTTATGGAAGAAGCATCAAAGGCTTTTGCTGATGTTTTAGATATGAAAAAAGAAATAGATGAAATTAATGAGCAATTAACTGTTCGTACAGATTATGAAAGTGACGAGTACATGAAGTTAATCGAACGTGTTTCGGAACTTTCTGAAAAATTTTATTCTATTGAAGAAGTGAATTATGAAGCAGAAGTAGAAAAAGTTTTAAAAGGTTTAGGTTTTGAACGTGAAGACTTTACTAGAAATACATCTGAGTTTTCTGGTGGTTGGAGAATGCGAATAGAATTGGCAAAAATTCTATTGAAAAAACCAGATTTAATTCTATTAGATGAGCCAACCAATCACATGGATATTGAAAGTATTCAGTGGTTAGAGGATTTCTTAATCAATCAAGCGAAAGCGGTAATGGTAATTTCTCACGATAGAACTTTCGTTGATAACATTACCAATCGTACTATTGAAGTGACAATGGGAAGAATTTACGATTATAAAGCCGTGTATTCTCATTATTTAGAATTACGAAAAGACAGAAGAATTCACCAACAAAAAGCCTACGACGAACAACAAAAATTCATCGCAGATAATCAAGCATTTATTGATCGTTTTCGCGGGACTTTTTCAAAAACAGAATCCGTACAATCGCGTGTGAAAATGTTGGAAAAAATTGTTCCAATTGAAGTGGATGAAGTAGATACTTCTGCCTTAAAATTAAAATTCCCACCTTCACCACGTTCTGGTCAATATCCTGTAGTTGTAGAAGGTTTAACAAAAAAATATGGTGATCACGTAGTTTTTAACGATGCCAATTTAGTTATCGAACGCGGACAAAAAGTGGCTTTCGTTGGTAAAAATGGAGAAGGAAAATCGACAATGATTAAAGCTATCATGAAAGAAATTGATTTTGATGGCGGAAAATTAGAAGTAGGTCACAATTCACAAATTGGTTATTTCGCTCAAAATCAGGCTTCATTATTAGATGGTGATATGACTATTTTTGAAACGATTGAT
>JAULXA010000212.1:0-2706 GCA_032118875.1 Flavobacterium sp. | reverse complement strand
TTTTGCGGTTTCCCACATGGTTGCAACGACTTTATCTAAAGGTACTAAAGTATTTTTCGCATCGGTTTCTAAAGCTAATTCGGCAGCGTTTATGGCTTTTATTGCGCCCATTGTATTACGTTCAATACAAGGCACTTGCACTAAACCTCCAATTGGATCGCATGTCATTCCTAAATGATGTTCCATAGCGATTTCAGCAGCGACTAAAACTTGGTCTGGAGTTCCGCCCATTAATTCACATAAGGCTGCTGCAGCCATTGCTGATGAAACGCCTATTTCTGCTTGACAACCGCCCATTGCTGCTGAAATTGTGGCTCCTTTTTTGAAGATACTACCAATTTCTCCAGCAACCATTAAAAATTGTTTGATTTCTTTTTCTCCGGCAGTATGATTTTCAATACATAAATAATACATTAAAACGGCAGGAATAACACCAGCACTTCCATTTGTTGGCGCTGTTACTACTCGACCTAAAGCCGCATTTACTTCATTAACAGCCAAGGCAAAACAAGACACCCATTTTAATATTTGTCGGAATTTAACTTCTGTATGACGAATACATTGTAACCATTCTTGAGGAGAATTATAATTCGCAATTCCGATTAAATTGGTGTGCATATCGTAAGCACGTCTTTTTACATTTAATCCGCCTGGTAACGTTCCGTCTGTATGCGCTCCGATATACATACATTCTAACATGGTGTTCCAAATTCGCATTATTTCAGTGTGAATTACTTCCTCAGAACGCATTGATTTTTCGTTTTCGTATACGATTTCAGAAACCGATTTATTTTCTGAATGACAAAATGCTAATAACTCGGCACCTTTATCAATTGGAAAAGGAAAAGCACATTTTATCTCTAATTTTTTATTCGTATCTTCTTCTTCCTTAACCACAAAACCACCACCAATGGAATAAAAAGTGGAACTATATTCTGAATCATCAGTATACGCTGTAAAGATTAATCCGTTTGCATGAAAAGGTAAAAAATTCTTATTGAAAAAGATATCAGAAACGATATTAAAATGAATTTTAAATTCGTTGTCCAATACTAATTCGTGGTTCGTTTTAATATCTTCAATAATGGAATCAATAGCGTCAATTGGCACATATTCAGGATCGGCACCACTTAAACCTAACATGACTGCTAAATCTGTAGCATGCCCTTTTCCTGTCAACGACAACGAACCATACAAATCGACTTTTACGCGATGTACGGTATTGATTATATTTTGACTACGTAATTCTGCTAAAAATTGTTCCGCAGCACGCCATGGTCCTAAAGTATGAGAACTTGAAGGGCCAACGCCTATTTTTAACATGTCAAAAACTGAAATACATTCCATATACTAAATCGTTATAGTAGCAAAGATAGCATTTGAAGTTGGAAGTTAGAAATGGTAAGTGAAAATTTTTGAAACTAATTAAAGTGGAATTGTTATAGTATGAAAATGGCATAAAAAAAGGAACAAATTCAATAATGAACTCATTCCTTTAAACTTTAAACTTTTAGCTTTTGCCTTTCAACTTTTGCCTATTACTAATACCAACGCTTTTTATTTTGCTTTGAAGTATCTGATTTTCTTGAATTGGAAGTATCTGTATTGGCAGATTTAGCTGCTTTTGGTGCGTGATTTTGTTTCTGTTTTACAGGATTTCTTCTGTCTCCACGCGTATCCGTTTCTTTATTTTTTATTTCGTCGTCAGAAAGTGCTCTGTATGGAAATGGGTTTTCTTTTACGATTTTAATTTGCTGACGTGTTAATTTTTCAATGTCTTTCCAAAATGGCAACTCATCTTTACTACAAAAAGAAATAGCTAAACCTTCATTTCCTGCTCTACCCGTTCTACCAATTCTATGAACATACGTTTCTGGAATATTTGGTAAATCGAAATTGATCACATAAGGTAACAAATCGATATCAATTCCACGAGCCGCAATGTCTGTCGCCACTAAAACTGAAATTTCTTGACTTTTAAATCCGTCTAACGTTTTAATTCTATTGTTTTGAGATTTATTTCCGTGAATCGCTTCTGCAGAAATGTTTTTCGCTTTTAAAGCTTTAACTACATTATCAGCACTGTGTTTCGTTCTTACGAAAACCAACACATTGTTTATTTTTTCTTCTTCAATTAAATGAATCAATAATTTTCTTTTGTCTTCTTTTTGAACCATATATACTTTTTGGTTCACTCTTTCCGCTGTGCTAGAAATTGGTGCTACCGAAACGTATTTTGGTTTTTTCAAAAACTGATCTGCTAATTCTCTAATCGCTACAGGCATCGTTGCAGAAAACAATAAAGTCTGACGATTATCTGGAATTAACTTGATGATTTTTTTTACATCATTAATGAAACCCATATCTAACATTTGATCGGCTTCATCAATAACTAAATGATGTAGGTTATTCATATCTAAAAATCCTTGCTTGTTCAAATCTAAAAAACGACCTGGAGTGGCAATTAAAATATCAACACCTTCTTTAAGTTGATTCACTTGTGGCACTTGACTTACACCACCATAAATTACCATCGATTTGGTATTCATGTATTTTCCATAAGTGGCAAAACTATCTTGTATTTGGTGTGCTAATTCACGTGTTGGTGCTAAAACTAAAGTTCTAATTACTTTTCTTTTGCTTTTTGAACCTACAATTGGATGTAAATAATTTAAAATTGGAATGGCGAATGCACCCGTTTTTCCT
>JAULXA010000211.1:0-6424 GCA_032118875.1 Flavobacterium sp. | reverse complement strand
GGTGTGTATTTTTTTTGTCCTTTCGGAACTAATCCTAACGATTCTGCAGTTATGTCATCTGCATTAGTTACCATGATTTCTTTAATATGTCGTGTATAAATTTCTAACTTTATAAAAAGCAAATTGCTACCAAAATCTTTTTTCGTTACAATATGTTTTTTACCAACTAAATGAATTGCGCTAAAAATAATGGTGTCATTTACTTTAGCTTTTATTTTAAAATATCCGCCATTTCCAGAAATTGTATTAGTTTTGTTTGATATATTTACAATAGTAATGCCATCATTGTCGTTAGTTTCAACAATGATTTTTCCCTTCAAGATAGAGTCGTTTTGCGACATCACAAATTGGGAAAGCAGTAGTAATACTATTTGTAAGTAGTTTTTAATAATACAAGAATTAATTTTTTGTAAAAATATAAGAACAAAACCACAATCAATATAAAATTTTGTTAAGAATAGCATTAAATTATTAGAATCTATGAAAAAAGTTATTATTGCAAGCACATCTACCGTTTTTGGTGGAACCTATTTAGATTATTTGCTTCCCACTTTGGCTGAACATTTTAAAAACGTTTCCGAGTTAGTTTTTATTCCATTTGCTAGACCTAGTGGAATTTCTCATGAGGAATATACCGAAAAAGTAAAACCCTTTTTTCAACAATTAAATATTAATGTAAAAGGAATTCACGAGTTTGAAAATCCTGTTGAAGCTATAAATACTGCCGAAGCTATTTTTACTGGTGGTGGAAATACTTTTGTTTTGGTGAGTATGTTGTACAAATTTAATTTGTTAGATGCGATTCAGAATGCAGTAGAAAAAGGAACACCCTATTTAGGAACGAGTGCAGGAAGTAACATTTGTGGATTAACAATGGGAACTACCAATGATATGCCAATAGCCTATCCACCAAGTTTTAGAACTTTAGGTTTGGTTTCATTTAATTTAAATCCTCATTATTTAGATCCAATTGAAGGCTCGGAACATATGGGTGAAACAAGAGAAACGAGAATAAAAGAATTTCATCAGTATAATCCGCAATCTGTTTTGGGATTAAGAGAAGGAAGTTGGTTGGAAGTTTTTGGAAGTAAAATCACTTTAAAAGGAAATTTGTCTGCTAGATTGTTTCAGCAAGGAAAAGAACCAATTGAAATAGAAACAGAATCAGATTTGAGTGAGTTGAGATAAAAGCAAAAAAAAAGCCCAAACAATGTTTGGGCTTTTGAGCGAAAGACGAGGGTCGAACTCGCGACATTCAGCTTGGAAGGCTGACGCTCTACCAACTGAGCTACTTTCGCATGGTAGAATTTTGTAATTCAATAAATTTTAGAGCGAAAGACGAGGGTCGAACTCGCGACATTCAGCTTGGAAGGCTGACGCTCTACCAACTGAGCTACTTTCGCATTTTTTTGTTTTGGTGAGTGCAAATATAATATGAAAATCTGGTTAATTGCAAGTTTTTTTAGAAAAAAAATGTAATTTTTTAAAAATGACTTTGTAAATTATTAATTTATAAATGGTTATGAATAAAATAATAGTAAAAAAAATCACATATTTAGATACTTTTCCGATAAGAAGTGCTGTTTTACGTCAAGGTAAACCTATCGAAACTTGCTTTTTTTTAGGAGATGATGCCGAAGAAACCACTCATTTTGGTTTATTTGATGATGAAAAATTAATTGGTGTAGCTTCTGTTTTCAAAGTTAACAATGAAAATTTCGAGCAAAACAATCAATTTCAGTTAAGAGGAATGGCAATATTAAGCCAATATCAAGGTTTGGGTTTTGGTAATTTACTATTAAAAGAAGTTTGTAAATTTGTAGCAACAAAAAATGCGGAAGTTTTATGGTTTAATGCTAGAGAAAGCGCTATAAAATTTTATCAGAATTTCGAGTTTTCTGTGCTTGGTGACTCTTTTGAAATCCCTGAAATCGGCATGCATTTTGTGATGTATAGGTATTTCGTCGTTTAAAGAAGTATTTTGGCGATAAAATTTATTATGCACGCATATTTTGTTAAATTTGTTATATGATGAAAAAGTTTTGCTTATTTGTAGTTTTGCTATTCGTTGTTTTTATGTCATGTAAGAACAGCAAAAAAGAAGTTTTTGAAGAAAGTGAAGACTATTTCGACACCATAAGAAAAGTTACAATTCATGCCATTCCTGAAGATTTATTAGCGGATAAATCAGACAGTATAAGAAGTTTCTATAAATTATTTGAAAACCACGAAATTTGGGTCGACCGCGAAAATAGAGAAGACTTAATTTCCCAAATTGAGAAAACCAAAAACGAAGGTTTAAATCCCGAAGATTATAATATCAATAAAATATTTCGACTAGAATTAAGAAAAGATTCTTTAGAATTAGAAGAAAAATTAGCCTACGATATTTTATTAACTCAAACTTATGAGAAGCTTTGTAATCATTACTATAGAGGAAAATTAAATCCAGATGAAGTGTATGATAATTGGGATTTGTTCGAAAAAAAACTTTCCGTAGCTAAGTTATTAAAGGAGGCAATTGATACTAAAAAAATTGCGCCTTCTATCAAAAATTTATTACCCAATCATCCCGTATATTTATCGTTAAAACAAGCTTTAGTTGAAGTAGATAAATTGCCCAAAAGTGAGTTTGATTCGATAGACAAAAATCTTAAAATTAAGTTTAATGATAATTTAGATGTCGTAAAAAAAATTAAAGAGCGATTAGTGTATTGGAATGATTTAAAGCAACAAGATACCATTTACACCAATAAATTTGATGCTAAAATGCTTGCGGCTGTTAAGAAATTTCAAGCCAGACATGGTTTGTTTGCGGATGGTGTAATTGGAATCGGAACCATTAAAGCTTTAAATTATAATAAAGAAACTCGTAAAGGACAAATTTTAGCAAACTTAGAGCGCTGGCGTTGGTTTTCTAGAAATTTAGGTGATCAGTATATTTTAATTAATCTGCCAGATTACGAATTAGATTATGTCAAAGATAATGATACTATCGCTACACATAAAATTGTTTGTGGAAGACCTCAAAGAATGACGCCGATTTTGTCTTCAAAACTTTCAAATTTTGTATTTAATCCGACTTGGACAGTTCCTCCAACAATTATTAAGGAAGACTTAACGGTTGAAGCTAGTGCGAACAGAAATTACTTTAGTAGAAACAGAATTACAATTTATAAAGGTGAAAACACAGTCATTTCTCCATACGAATGGAATCCTGAAAAGGCGGAAAGTTATAGATATGTACAAACTCCAGGTTATAATAATTCTTTAGGTGTGGTGAAATTTAATTTTCCAAATCACCATTCTGTTTATTTACATGATACCAATCATAGAGATTATTTCGAATATAAATACAGAGCCTTAAGTTCGGGCTGTGTTCGGGTAGAAAATCCTGTTTCTTTAGCAAAAAAGATTTTAGAAGGACAAGACAATGGTCGATGGAAAAGCTTAGAAGTTATCAGAAAGGAAAGAGCAGAAAAAGAAGCTAAATTAAAACTAAACAAAAACTACAAGCCTGTAAAATTATCGCCAGAAGAATTAGAAGCAAAACAAAAAATGCTTGCTGAAGAAAAAGATGCCATTGATAAAATAATTGCAGGTAAAGAAACGTACTATATTAAAGTAAAACAACCCATTTATATCCATCAACTCTATTGGACAAGTTGGTCAGATAAAAACGGGTTGCAATTTAGAGATGATATCTATAATTTAGATAAAATCTTATATGATAAACTGGGGTTATGAAACTAGTCTCGATTTATTTACATACATTCTTGTAGGATGATAGATAAATAAAACAGATTTGTTTTTTATGGTATTGATTAATTTTGGAGCTACTTCTGGAGCCACAGCTGGGCAACCTTGACTTCTTCCAATATATCCTTGTCTGTTGGCTAAATTTTTAGAAACATAATCTGCACCATGAACTACAACAGCTCTTTCTCTAGCTTTATCGTTTAGGCCGTATTCTTGACCGTCTAATTTTAAAGAAATTCCGTGTTTTCCGTTGTACGTTTCACCAGTAATAAAAAATCCTAAGCTACTTTTAAATGATTCATTTTGATTAGAAAAAGATTTTGCAAATTCTTTACCTGAATTCATTCCATGAGAAACCAAAGTTTGTAAAATCACTTTTTTGTTTTCCATATCGATTACCCACATTCTTTCTTTAGTAGAAGAAAAACTAAAATCTACAATCGTTAAAATATTGTTTTTTACTTTTCCTTGATTTTCTAAAGCGGTATATCCTTCAAATGCTTGAATGAAAGTTTCTATATTTGGTAATGAATATTGTCCTGCTTCAATTTCATTATATAATAGTGTAGTTTTTTCTTCAAAACTTACTATTTTATTTTCTGCTAATGTTGTTGGCTGTGCTGTCTCAGTTTTCACTGAGTTTGTTTTATTAATACTCTTAGATGTAGTTTTGGTATTAGAAAAATTTAAAATAAATCCTAAAAAAACTAAAGGTAAAAATTTGTAACTCATTGTAAATCTTGTTGTTAGTTGGTTTGTTGATATGGCAAATATATAAGTTATTTTGAATAAAAAAAATATTTTAGTGTTTTTTAACGATTATTTTTTGCGTTTCGTCGATTATTTTGCATTTCGTCGGATTGTTACCTTTTTAAACGCTTGTAAAAACGCTATGTTTCACTTTTGCAACAAGTGTGCCTGTTTTTGTGATAAAAATTTTAGTTTCAAAATTTAACATTTTTTTTGGAAACAAAACCTGTAACAATAAGACTAACTATTTTATTATATAAAATTATATGTTTATGAATCTGGTTAAAATTGTTAGTAGCATTGCTTTGTTCTCACAGTTTTCAATTGCACAAGAAAGTGTTACTGAAAGTAAAATAGAAATTGAGGCTGTAAAAAAGAAAATAAACGCCTTTAAAGCAAATGCTTCTATTAAAATAGATGGTGATTTAAATGAACCAGAATGGCAAAATTTACCAGTTGCTAAAAACTTTGTAATGCTTGAGCCAGATAATGGTAAACCTGAAACAAATGAACTTCGATCTGAAGTGAAAGTTTTATATGATAATGACGCTATATATATAGGTGCAACTTTATATGATAATGAACCCAATAAAATTTTAAGAGAAATTTCTGAAAGAGACAATTTTGGTGCCGCTGATTTTTTTGGTGTTTTTATAAATGGTTTCAATGATGGTCAGCAAGAATATAGTTTTTTTGTCAATGCTTCTAGCGGTCAAGCCGATTGCATAAGAACTTCTGAAGGAGAAGATTATTCTTGGGATGCTATTTGGCACAGTCATACAAAAATAACAAATGAAGGTTGGCAAGTAGAAATCAAAATTCCATATGCCGCTTTGCGTTTTTCAAAAGATGACAATCAAACTTGGGGAATTAATTTTTTCAGAGAAGTACGTCGTTTACGCCAAAAATTCACCTGGAATCCAGTAGATAACAGAAAAGGTGCATTTACGCAACAAGCTGGTGTTTTAGAAGGAATTGAAAAAATTGACACACCAACGCGTTTGTTCTTAATTCCCTATTCGTCTTTTTATTTAAATAGTCCGGCTAAAGAAAAAGCTTTCGGAACCATTAAAGGAGGTTTAGATTTAAAATACGGATTAACCGATGCTTTCACTTTAGATATGGTGTTAATTCCCGATTTCGGACAAACTAAATTCGATAATAAAGTTTTAAATCTCGGGCCTTTTGAGCAAGTTTTTAACGAAAACCGACCTTTCTTTACAGAAGGAACCGACTTGTTTAATAAAGGAGGTCTTTTTTATTCTAGAAGAATTGGACAAAGACCAAGTACTTATCCAACTACAACTGCAACCGAAGAAGTAATAGAATATCCAAGTACTGTTGATTTAGTAAATGCGGTTAAAATTTCTGGGCGTACTAAAGATGGTTTGGGTGTGGGTTTCTTAAATACGGTTACTAAAAAAACTGATGTATTAATTCGAGATAAAAAAACAGGCGCCGAACGAATTGAAACCGTTGAGCCATTAGCTAATTATAATGTACTGGTTTTAGACCAACGTTTTAATGGAAATTCTTCTGTTTCATTAATCAATACAAATGTTACAAGAAATGGAGAATTCAGAGATGCCAATGTTACTGCCGCCGCTTTTGATCTAAATACTAAGAAAAACACATACAATACAAATGGTGTTTTTAGATATAGTTACGTGAACAGTTTTAAGGATGTAGAAGATAAAAAAGGGATTTCAACCAGTTTGAATTTCGCCGAAACTTCTGGTAAAATTAGATATTCAGTTGGTGGAGAATACGTTTCAGATGATTATGATAATAACGATCTTGGAATTAATTTTCAAACCAATTATTATTCGCTTTACGCTAATGCAAGTTATAGAACTTTAAAATCTACAGAGAAATTAAATTCATTTCGTATCAATTTTAATGCCTTTACACAGTT
>JAULXA010000210.1:0-6547 GCA_032118875.1 Flavobacterium sp. | reverse complement strand
AATCAAAACACTTATTTATTTTAATTTTTTTCGTTATTTTGATTCTTAATATTTTGAAAATTATGCAAGAAATAGAACGCAAATTTTTAGTTCATTCGTTAGATTTTATGGCGGAAGCCAACCAAGCGCAAAAAATCGCCCAAGGCTACTTAAACTCAGCTCCCGAAAGAACTGTAAGAATTAGAATTAAAGACGATAAAGGATTTATCACTATTAAAGGCAAAGGTGACTCAACTGGAACCACACGTTTTGAATGGGAAAAAGAAATCGATTTGCCAGAAGCAGAAGCATTATTGGAATTGTGCGAAACAGGCTTAATTGACAAAACGAGATACTTAATCACAAAAGGAAACCACATATTTGAAGTGGATATTTTTGAAGGCGAAAACAAAGGTTTAATTGTGGCCGAAATTGAACTTTCTGATGCCAATGAAACGTTTGAAAAACCAAATTGGCTTGCAGAAGAAGTTACGGGAGATGAAAGATATTATAATGCGTATTTAAGCAAAAAGCCTTTTACTACTTGGTAAAAGGCTTTTTTTTATTTCTTCACAACTTCAATATCGACTTCAATATGTCCACCATAGTTTGATGGTCTAACTTTCCAGAAAGCTGCTTTGGATAAATCAATATGTCTGTTTTTATGAAAAGGGCCACGATCTGTTACCGTAACATAAACTACTTTTTTAGTTTTTACACCTGTAACTTTTAACTTGGTCCCAAAAGGTAATTTACGGTGAGCGCAAGTCATGTCGTTATTATTGAATCTTATGCCGCTTGCTGTTCTTCTTCCGTTAAATTTATCCGCATAATAAGAAGCGTGTGCAGATTTATGATACATTTCCAGTTTTTCAACTGGTTTTGCAATACTATCTTTTTTCTTGATCGTATCCGTAATTTTTGGTTTTGGTTTTTCTTGCGAAGGCATAATTTTTAAATTTTCCTTCTGAAAAAAAAACACCACCAAAAGCGGAAAAATGTATATAATTTTTTTCATCTTCATGTAATATAAGATTAAAAAAGAAGTAAATTTCCACTTACTTCTTTTTATGTTTTTTATTGCTTAGACAAAAATTATGCCATCCAATTCGACCAAGGAATTCTTGATAAAATTAATAGTAAACCTAAAGCGTAAAAAATTCCGATTTTCTTGAATTTTCCGTTACTACTTTCTTCTTTTTTATGTTTACTCCAACCTATAGTAATTAATGCAATTGCAATAATATTTGTTAAAGGATGTTCCACTGCTGTTAATCGTAAAGCCGCATTACTCATTTGACTCATAGCGTCTTTTCCTAATGGAGAAGTTGCCCATAAAACCAAACCAACTACTAATTGAAGGTGACTTAAAATTAATGCAACTAATGACAAACTTCTGTCGTTTTTTGTGAAATTTCTTTTAGACGAAAGTCCTAAAAAAGCATTTATTACAGCAATTAATACTACTGCTAAAACAGCATAAGCTAACGTAGAATGAATAGATTGAATCATAGTTTAGATTTTTTGTTAGAATTTCAAATGTAAGAAAATATATGGAATCCTACCTTAATTTAACATTAAAAATTGTAAACTTTTGTTGGAGTAATGCAGAAATCTAACTGAATATCAGTGTTTAATACATCTGAAATCATGTTTTCTGATTCAAAAAAAGACACCCCGATTTTTAGGATTTCAGGCTTACATTCGGCTAAAAATTTGTCGTAAAAACCTTTTCCATAACCTACTCGATTTCCCTTTTCGTCAAAAGCTAAAAGCGGTACAAAGACCACATCGATTTTGGAAACAGGTACTTCTAAACCATCAATCGGTTCCGGAATATCGTATGCGTTTTTTTTAATTGTTGTGTTATCGGTCAATAAAAAGTGCGTCATTTCTCTGGTTGAAAAATCACTTTTGGAAAGCACAATGTTTTTATCTTTTCCCGCTAAAACTTGAAGAATATATTCGGTATTGACTTCTTTCTGACTTTCAATAGGTAAAAAAAGATGATAGAAACTATGTTGCCAAATATCTAAACGAATGAGTTGATTGGCAATTTGCAAAGACCATTCTTCGATTTCATTTTCAGATAATTGTTGTCGCAATTCTTTATACTTCTGTCGTAACTCTTTTTTTATCATTTTTAGACGCTTTCATTTCGTCTATAAAGTTAGTTAAATGTTCGACTTCTACATGATCCATCAAAACAATTTTATACCATTTGTTGTTTTCATTGTGCTGTTGTGGCACTAAACCAAATTTATTTGCGATATTTTCAGAAACGAATTCCGCTTTAATCGTCACAATATTCATAAACGGACAATTGTAATAAGCAATTCCTAACGCGTCTAATTCTTTGGTAAGAAACTGTGTTCGCATCATTAAAATACTGATTTTTTCGTACCATGCATAAGGTCCGTACGTAAATAAAATCATCCAAACCGCTACAGCATTCGCGCCAGAACGACTTCCGCATAAAGTCAAATCCATACCTTCTACATATTCGGCTTCTTTGGTTAATACGTTTTCAATTAACCCTTTTCGGCATATAAAAACGCCAGTTCCATAAGGAGCTTGCAACATTTTATGTGCGTCAATTGTAATAGAACTTATTTTTGGATTACTGAAATTAATTTCCGATTTTTCATTGCTAAACGGATAGACAAAACCACCGTAAGCGCCATCAATATGCAGTTTATATTCTAAATTATGTTTTTCTAAAATTTCGATATAATCATTCGGATTATCTACAGAACCAAACATGGTTGTTCCCATATTAGAAACCGCGATAAAATATTTTACCCCTTTGTTTTTTGCCTCTAAAATTAAAAATTCCAGTTTGTCTTTTTGAATGGCTCTCGAATTGAAATCAACCGGAATCGAAATCCAATCAATTTGTAATAAATTTGAGGCTTTTGGTATGGAATAATGCGTGTCTTCACTAGCTAAAATCGCAATTTCGTTCAATTTTGCATTGAATTTATGAAAGAAATAATTTCGAAATACCCAAATGGCTTGAATGTTAGCTTCGGTTCCACCTGGAGAAATGTAGCCGTCGTATTCATTGGGTTGACATTTAAAAACATCAACAGCTAAGACATTTAAAACTTCACGTTCAATTTCTTGTGTGCCATAAAACGCATTTTCTGAAGTTCCGAAAGTGTGACAACCAATATTATTTGGATTGGCAACATACGCTCTAATTGTTGGTGCATCTCGTAAAAAAGGAGCTTCTTCGTAAAACACTTTACTGTCTAAACGAGAAGCGGGAAATCCTAATGAAGTATCTGTTGCAAAATTCACATTTTGAACTAAAGCTTCATCAATTCTATCTTGTCTTTGTTGCGGAGTCAATTTCTTCCAGTACTGCATACCTAAATTTTTTTGACAAATCTAAGTGACAACTTTCAGATAAAACATGATAATTGTTAGGTTTGGATTTTGAAGATTATGCTTCTAATTCTGTAGAAATATGAAAAACTGCATCACCTTTATAAACTACCGGTGCATCGTTAACATTTATTAAATAACCTGCATGTGGTGCTTTTAATTTATGACTTACTTTTCCAAACGGATCGGAAATTGTGGCCAGCAATTCACCTTTTACCACATAACAACCAATTTGTTTTAATCCATGAAACATACCAGACTGATTAGCTCTAATCCAATCTGATTTTTCAATATAAATAGTTTTATTAGCTGAAGAAATTTGATGTTTAGGTTTTAGCATTTTCAAATGTTGCAAAAATCTTTTAGCGCCTTCAACACCTTCTTTTGTAACCTTGTCATTTATATCAACCGATTTTCCTCCTTCAAATAACAACAATTGAACGTTCATTTTATCACATGAATTTCTAAAAGAACCGGTAATATTATTAGAATACAAAGTAAAAGGCGCTCCAAAAACATCTGATAATATTTTTAAATCTTTATTATTAGGTACAATACGTATTTGTGGTGCATTAAATCTTCTGGCGCCACCAGCATGAAAATCGATAGCATAATCTATATGTGGTATAATTTCTTTTACAATATGATATGCAAACTGACTTGCTAAAGAACCTGTTTTACTTCCGGGGAAAACTCTGTTTAAATCTCTTCCATCAGGAAATTCTCGAGTTTGATTTACAAATCCGAAAATATTAATTACCGGAATACATATTATAGTACCGCATTTAGGTTTGTTAATTTTCTGAACGATGATTTCTCGTACAATTTCTGTCCCGTTAATTTCATCACCATGTAAACCGGCGCTAAATAAAACAACTGGTCCGTCTTTTTTACTTCTTTTTACAATTATAGGAATATGCAAATCCGTCATCGTATGCAATTTTCCAATTTGCATGTTGATGGTTTTACTTTCGCCGGGTAAAATAGTTTCATTAAAAATGGTAATAGGCTTATGCATAACGTGTTTGACTTTTTGGCTAATGTAATAAAAAATTACTTCATGTTAAATCAATAGTTTTTTGTTATTTTTGTGATAGAATTTCCATCGCTAAATAAATACAGACTTCGCCTTCTTAAAATGACGCCACTCGAACTACAAATCCAAACCTTACCTGATAATCCTGGTGTGTATCAGTATTACGACAAAGACAACAAGATTTTGTATGTTGGAAAAGCGAAAAATTTAAAAAAACGCGTTCAATCGTATTTTACCAAAAACCACGATAATTATAAAACTTCGGTACTTGTAAAAAAGATTGTGACGATTAAACATATTGTCGTTCCAACAGAAACCGATGCGTTATTATTGGAAAACAATCTAATCAAAACTTTACAACCTAGATATAATGTTTTGCTTCGTGATGATAAAACCTATCCTTGGATTTGTATCAAAAAAGAAGCGTTTCCAAGAGTTTTTCCAACCCGAAAAATGGTGAAAGATGGTTCGGAATATTATGGGCCGTATACCAGTTTCAAAACCGTAAACACCTTATTGGAATTAATCAAAGAATTGTATCCGTTACGCACATGTAATTTCGATTTGTCGTTAACCAATATTCGTGCGGGAAAATTTAAAGTGTGTTTAGAATATCATATTGGAAATTGCAAAGGTGGTTGTGAAGGTTTTGAAACCCAAGAACATTATCAAACTCAAATTACAGCAATTCGTGAGATTTTAAAAGGGAATTTCAAAGAAAGTTTAAAAGATTTCAAAAATCACATGCAAGTTTTAGCTTCCGAAATGAAGTTTGAAGAAGCACAAAAAATAAAAGATAAAATTGAAGTTTTAGAAAACTATCAGGCAAAATCGACGATTCTAAATCCGAAAATCACCAACATTGATGTGTTTTCAATTATTTCAGATGAAACGATGGCGTATGTGAATTTTTTACAGATTTCTCATGGTGCAATTATTCGTTCGCATACTTTAGAATTAAAGAAAAAATTAGACGAAACCGATCAGGAATTACTAGAATTAGCGGTTGTTGAAATTCGAGAACGTTTCTTTTTAACCTCTCGTGAAATTATCGTACCTTTTGAAATAGATTTAGGTGAAACTATAAAAGTGACCGTTCCTAAATTAGGTGACAAAAAAGAAATCTTAAATTTATCGGAACGCAATGCCAAATATTATCGTTTAGACCAACTGAAACAAATAAAAATTGTAGATCCCGAGCGTCATACCACCCGAATTATGGCGCAAATGCAAAAAGATTTACGACTTTCTGTAGAACCACGACATATTGAATGTTTTGATAATTCGAACATTCAAGGAACCAATCCGGTTTCGGCTTGTGTGGTTTTTAAAGATGGAAAAGCAAGTAAAAAAGACTATCGCCATTTTAATATCAAAACCGTTGAAGGTCCGAATGATTTCGCTTCTATGGAAGAAGTTGTTTACAGAAGATACAAACGCATGCTTGACGAAAACCAATCGTTGCCACAGTTAATTATTATTGATGGTGGAAAAGGACAATTGTCTTCGGCTTTAAAGAGTTTGGAAGATTTAGGTTTAAGAGGAAAAATTTCTATTATCGGAATTGCCAAACGTTTGGAAGAACTATTTTATCCAGATGATCCGATTCCTTTATATTTAGATAAGAAAAGTGAAACGCTGAAAATTATTCAGCAATTACGAAACGAAGCCCACCGATTTGGAATCACGCATCACAGAGATAAAAGAAGCAAAGCATCGTTAGTTTCGTCAATAGATAACATACCCGGAATTGGTGAAAAAACGATGGTAACTTTAATTTCTCACTTCAAAAGTGTTAAAAGATTAAAAGAAGCCACAGAAAAAGAAATTTCTGACATAATTGGACTTTCAAAAGCGAAAAAAATTACCGACTTTTACAAAAAAGAATAACACATGATTAAGAGCCAAGTAAAAAGTAAAAAGAACCAAGTAAATTGCTTTAGCAGTCTGTTTTCTTGTATCCTTCTTTTCACTTTTACCTTTTTACTTTTGCCTTTGAATTCAAACGCACAAGACAACATAAAAAAACCAAAAATTGGATTAGTGCTTTCTGGCGGTGGTGCCAAAGGTTTGGCGCATATTGGTGTGTTGAAAGTTATCGATTCCTTAGGAATAAAAATCGATTACATTGGCGGAACAAGT
>JAULXA010000209.1:0-10661 GCA_032118875.1 Flavobacterium sp. | reverse complement strand
TACGACAAAAGAAATTCCTCCAACAGAAGAAGAATTACAAAAAATTCAATCGGAAAAAGTAAATATTTTTACGCCTTTCATAGATATTTTCTTGGCCATAAAAGAAATGCCAAAAGTGATGTGGCAATTAGCATTAGTCTATTTGTTTCAATGGTATGCCTTGTTTTGTTATTGGCAAAACTCTTCAAAAAGTATTGCACTTTCGGTTTGGAATACTACACCACAACAAAATAGTAAATTATATGAAGAAGCTGTGGGTTGGACAGGTTTAGTAAACGGTTGGTACAATATTGTTACGTTTTTATGTGCGTTCAGTTTGGTGTATTTCGCCAAAAAGTATTCGCCAAAAATGGTGCATTTTGCCTGTTTACTACTAGCTGCAACTGGGTTTTTAATTTTTCCACATATAGAAAATAAATATTTACTATTTCCAGCAATTACTGGTTTTGGTATCGGATGGGCAAGTATGATGGGAATTCCCTATTTAATGGTAGTAAACAACATTCCGAAAGAACGATACGGCGTGTATATGGGAATTATCAATATGATGATTGTAATTCCAATGTTTATACAAACAATTACATTTGGCTATATTATGAAACATTTTTTAAATAATGATCCGCGTTTAGCGATAACATTCGCTGGTGTTTTATTAGTGTTGGCTGCTATTTTCACCTTGTCTATTTCAACCAAAAAAGCAGTTAATGGATAGTGTGTCTTATCATAAAGCAATTGCGTTACTTCATCAAGTAAGTACGGATAATGGATTTTTAGCCAGTGCAGAAAACACGTCTAATTACCAACGCGTTTGGGCTAGAGATGGCGTAATTTGCGGCTTAGCTGCTTTGGCTTCCGCCGATGAAAAACTAATTGCAACTTTTAAAAGTACTTTAGAAACGTTAGCGAATAATCAACATGAAATCGGAACAATTCCATCTAACGTTTTGATTTCTAACGAAAATTATGAAGTCAGTTATGGCGGTTTAGCAGGAAGAGTAGATGCTGTAACTTGGTTCATTATCGGGATTTGTCAATATGCACATCATCAAAATCAACCAGAATTTGTTCTAAAATATCAAACCCATATAGAAAAAGCCTTTCAACTTCTAAATGCTTGGGAATTCAATAATAAGCATTTAGTATATGTACCTCTTTCAGGAAATTGGGCCGATGAATACATTACAGACGGCTACGTTTTATACGATCAATTGTTACGAATTTGGGCTTTAAAAAGTTATAATCATTTTGTAAAATCTGAAATCATTTATCAAAAAATTGAGGAGATTATCAATCAAGTAGAAACGAATTTTATTCCAAACTCAGAAGGAGAAAAATACCACGAACGCGCTTATAATGAGGTAGATTTTCAAGACTATTTGCCTTGTTCTTTTTCTCCATCAGGTTATAAAACACAATTTGATGCTTTTGCGAATGCGCTTGCTGTCTTGTTAGATATAGGAAATAAAGATACACAAATTAATATTTTACATCACGCTTCAAAAGTAGCTGCTGAAACTAAATTAGGACTCGTTCCCGCTTTTTGGCCACCTGTTTTTCCAGAAGACGAACATTGGAATTTGTTAAAAAACAATTGTAAATACGAATTCAGAAATTTTCCCTACGAATTTCATAATGGAGGTAGTTGGGCGATGGTGAACGGCTTTGTAGGTTTGGCTTTTTTAAGTGAAAATCAAACTATAGAAGCGACAGCATTATTAGAAAAAATAAATACCGCTAATGCAATTGCTGATTATTCTTTCTACGAAAATTTCAATACAAAAACACAAGAACCTAATGGAGTGGCTTTTTGCGCTTGGAGTGCAGCAGCAAGTGTTTTGCTAGAACAATCTTTACATCATAATTTTAAATTACTATTTTAAGTTGAAAACTATAGATATCATAAGTATAGGTGAAGTTTTAATTGATTTTATAGGTCATGAAGTCAATACATCTATTAATAGAACCAAAGATTACCATCGTTTTTTAGGTGGTTCACCAACGAATGTTGCAGTAAATGCATCGCGTTTAGGTTTAAAATCCGTTTTGGTCGCTTCTTGTGGTCAAGATGGTTTGGGCGATTATGTGATTAGAAAATTAAAATCCAATCAAGTGAATGTACAGCATGTTCGAATGACTGAAAGTTCGCCAACTTCTGTAATTTTTGTTTCAAAATCGACAGAAACACCTGATTTTATTCCGTATCGTCAAGCGGATTGCGAAATTTTTGAAGCACAATTACCAGATAATATCATTGAACAAGCTAAAATTTTTCATACAACTTGTTTTGCCTTAAGTAAAAACCCAGCACGTCAAACCATTTTAAATCGAGCCAAAAAAGCAGCTGAATTAGGTGTGAAATTAAGTATAGATATTAATTTTTCTGAAAGAATTTGGCCTGACAGAGAAGAAGCTAAACAAGTTTTAAAAGAATATTTAGCTAATGATCCTTTAGTAAAATTAAGTGAAGACGATTGCTACAGGTTATTTGCCGAAGTGAAATCGGAAGAATTCATTTTCAATTATTTTCACCAATTAGGTGCATCAACGATTTGCTTAACGAAAGGTAAAAATGGTGTGGTAGTTTCCGATGTAAAACAAGGTTTGTTATTTCAACCGGCGATTCAAATTAACGAAATTAAAGATACAACAGGCGCAGGCGATGCGTTCTGGACGGGTTTTCTATACGCTAAAATTGAAAATAAATCCCTAGAAGATTGTGTGACTATTGCACAAAAATTAGCTACAATCAAATTACAAAATGTAGGAAGACTACCCGATAATTTAAATATCAAATCGATAATTCAAACAGAATAGTTAGTTGTATTTTTCATGTTTTTCTTAAGCTGTATCTATATACAGCTTTTTTTGTATTGTTAATAAGCTAAGTCTTTAAGCCTAACATAATAAAGTAAAATTGGTATTTCAAAAGAAAAAAGAACTTTTTAGCTAATCTTTATGGTTTTATCATTCCAAATTTTATCTTTGTAAGTTGATGCAAATGATTATATATGTCTAATAACAACAAAAGAAGAGAAGCCCTACTATATCACGCCAAACCAACACCTGGGAAAATTCAGGTGGTGCCTACTAAAAAATATGCTACCCAACGAGATTTGTCTTTGGCCTATTCGCCAGGAGTGGCAGAGCCGTGTTTGGAAATTGCAAAAGATGTAAATAATGTTTATAAATACACCGCTAAAGGAAATTTAGTAGCCGTAATTACCAATGGAACTGCCGTTTTAGGTCTAGGGAATATTGGTCCGGAAGCTTCAAAGCCAGTAATGGAAGGTAAAGCGTTATTGTTTAAAATATTTTCTGATATCGATGTTTTTGATATTGAAGTCGATGCGACCGATATTGATAAATTCGTAGAAACCGTAAAAGCGATTGCACCCACTTTTGGTGGAATCAATTTGGAAGACATTAAAGCACCAGAATCTTTCGAAATTGAAAGAAGATTGGTAGAAGAGTTGGATATTCCTGTGATGCATGATGATCAACATGGAACGGCCATCATTTCTTCAGCAGCACTTTTAAACGCATTAGAAATTGCAGAAAAAGATATTACTAAAATCAAAGTTGTGGTTTCAGGAGCGGGTTCAGCTGCTTTAGCTTGCGCGAATTTATACGTTTTATTAGGGGTGAAACCCGAAAATTTATACATGTTCGATGTAAATGGTTTACTAACAACTTGTAGAGATGATGTTTCTGAATTACAAATGCGTTATGCAAAATCTTGTGATCCTGGACCATTATCTGAAATTATAAAAGACGCCGATATGTTCCTAGGATTGTCGGTTGGAAAAATTTTAAAACCAGAAATGTTATTGTCAATGGCGCCCAATCCAATTGTGTTTGCTATGGCGAATCCGGAACCGGAAATTGATTATAACGTAGCAATTAATACGCGTGCAGATATCATTATGGCAACCGGTCGTTCTGATTATCCAAACCAAGTAAATAATGTATTAGGATTTCCATATATTTTCCGTGGTGCGTTAGATGTAAGAGCTCGAAAAATTAACGAAGCAATGAAAATGGCTGCCGTTAGAGCTTTGGCAGAATTAGCAAAAACACCCGTTCCAGAACAAGTTAATATCGCTTATGGCGAAAAGAAATTGGTTTTTGGTAAAGATTATATCATTCCGAAACCCTTTGATCCACGATTAATTTCTACTATTTCTCCAGCAGTAGCAAGAGCAGCTATGGAAAGTGGTGTAGCCGGTATTGAAATTACAGATTGGGAAAAATACGCCGACGACTTGCAAGAGCGTTTAGGTGGCGATAATAAAATTGTAAAATTACTTACGAACAGAGCCAAAACAGAACCGAAAACCATCGTTTTTGCAGAAGCAGATCAATTAGATGTATTAAAAGCTGCTCAAATTGTTCATGAAGAAGGTATTGGAATTCCGATTTTATTAGGAAATTTAGAAATTATTCAAGAATTAAAGGAAGAAATTGGTTTCGATGCTGAACTAAAAATCATCGATCCAAAATCGAAAGAAGAAGATAAAACTAGAGAAAAATACGCACAGTATTTCTGGAAAACCAGACAACGTAGAGGAACATCTTTATTAGATGCTCAAAAATGGATGCGCGAGCGTAACTATTTCGCAGCAATGATGGTAAATGCAGGTGATGCTGATTGTATGGTTACGGGATATTCTCGTAGTTATCCAAATGTGGTGAAACCGGTTATGGAATTGATAGATAAGCAACAAGGTGTAACCCGAATTGCTACTACAAATATTATGAACACCAAGCGTGGACCTTTATTTTTGTCGGATACCGCCATAAATCCAAATCCATCAGCTGAAGAATTAGCAAAAATTGCTTTAATGACTGCAAAAACAGCAAGAATGTTTGGTGTGGAGCCAGTTATTGCTATGATTTCGTTCTCCAATTTTGGATCTTCTTCAAACGAAAGTCCAATAAAAGTCCGACAAGCAGTTAAAATTTTACACGAAAATTATCCGGAGTTAATTGTAGATGGAGAAATTCAAACCGACTTCGCCTTAAATGCAGATATGCTAAAAAGCAAGTTTCCTTTTTCTAAATTAGCCAATAAAAAAGTAAATACGTTAATTTTTCCTAATTTAGATGCGGCAAATATTACTTACAAAATGCTGAAGGAATTAGATAAAGTGGTTTCAATTGGACCAATTATGATGGGATTAGAAAAACCAGTTCACATTTTCCAATTAGGTGCAAGTGTAGAAGAAATGGTAAACATGGCGGCAGTTGCTGTTGTTGACGCCCAAGAAAAGTTGAAAAATAAGTTGAAAGTTAAAGCGAAAAATAAATAAGATTTTCGATTTGTGATTTTCGATTTACGGAATTTATAATTTAAAAAAAACATTGCAAACCTTCCGAATTCATGGTGAGTTTAGCAGTTAAAAAAAATATATGATTGCACACATTCAAGGAAAATTAGTAGAAAAAACTCCCACAGAAGTGGTGATAGAATGCAATGGCGTTGGGTACGAAATTCATATTTCATTGCATACCTATTCTCAAATTCCTGAATCTGAAAATGTCAAATTATATACTTTTTTACAAGTAAAAGAAGATTCACATTCCTTATTCGGATTTGCAGATAAAAAAGAAAGAGAATTGTTTAAATTGTTAATTTCTGTTTCAGGAATTGGTGCGAATACAGCCAGAACAATGCTTTCTTCGTTAAATCCAGAACAAATTATTCAAGCAATTGCTTCAAATGATGTGGGAACAGTGCAGTCGATAAAAGGAATCGGACTGAAAACAGCTCAAAGAGTAATTTTAGATCTGAAAGACAAAGTGTTAAAAATATATGCCATTGCAGAAATTTCTGGTGGTTCATACAATACAAACAAAGAAGAAGCGTTATCTGCATTAGAAGTTTTAGGTTACATGAGAAAAAATGCCGAAAAGGTATTAGAAAAAATTATCGCAAATAGTCCAACCGCAACGGTAGAGGATTTAATCAAACAAGCTTTAAAAGTATTATAATTTGGGAAAATTATTCAAAAATATAGTTTCAAAAACCAGCATCGCCTTTTTCATGATGTTTGCGAGTGTTGTTACTTTCGCACAAGAAACTCCAGTTCAAGATCAAGATTCAACAAAAACAGGTTATAGTGTAGGGCAAATTGCTATGCCAAATCCTAAAAGTATTATAGATGCTTATACCTATGATCCCGTTACAAACAGATATATTTATACAGCTTCTGTAGATGGATTTAATATCAATTATCCCTTAATTTTAACTCCGGAAGAATACGAAAAGTTGGTGCGAAAAGAAACCATGCGTAAGTATTTTCAAGAAAAATTAAATGCAGTTGATGGAAAGAGAGCTGGTTCTGAAGAAGCAAGAAAAAATTTACTACCCAGATTTTACGTAAATAATAAGTTTTTTGAAGCCATTTTTGGAGGAAACACCATCGATGTAAAACCAAGTGGTTCCGTTGAAATTGATTTAGGAATCCGCTTTACCAAACAAGATAATCCTTCCTTTTCTCCAAGAAATAGAAAAACCATGGCCTTCGATTTTAATCAGCGAATCTCAATGGGTTTACAAGGAAAAGTGGGAACGCGTTTGAATGTAAATATTAACTACGATACGCAATCTACTTTCGCCTTTCAAAATTTAATTAAATTAGATTATACACCAACCGAAGACGATATTTTACAGAAAATTGAAGTCGGAAATGTGAGTTTCCCTATTTCGAATTCTTTAATTCGTGGCGCACAAAGTTTATTTGGAGTTAAAGCACAATTTCAATTTGGTAAAACGACCTTCACTGGAGTTTTCTCGGAACAAAAATCACAATCAAAATCCATTACCACACAAGGTGGAGGAACCATTCAAGAGTTTGATTTCTTCGCTTTAGAATACGATTCAGACAAACACTATTTCTTATCACAATTTTTTAGAAACACTTATGATAATGCTTTAAGAAATTATCCTGTTATCGATTCTCGTGCACAAATTACCAGAATGGAAGTTTGGATTACCAACAAACAAAATAGAGTTACTTCAACAGACAACAACTTAAGAAATATTATTGCCTTACAAGATTTAGGAGAATCGCAATTAACGGATGGAATAACGCCAATTCCAGACTCTGAAATTATTGGAGTGCCAGATGCTGGTTTTGTTCTTGCGCCCCCAAATTCTCCAACTGACAATAAAAACAATAAATTTGATCCAAATTTAATTGTTTCTGGAGGCGGTTTTTTAAACCCAGCAATTAGAGAGATTGCTACAGCTGGTAGTGGTTTTATTAATACAGGAATGAATGAAGGTGTTGATTATTCGAAATTGGAAAATGCTAGAAAATTATCTACTTCAGAATATTCTTTTCATCCACAATTAGGATACATTTCCTTAAATCAGAAATTACAAAACGATGAAGTTTTAGCGGTTGCTTACCAATATACAATTGGTGGTGAAGTGTATCAAGTTGGAGAGTTTGCAAATGATGGTTTAGAATCTACTACTGTAGATCCAGCAGGTGTGCCTTCAACTCAAGCCTTGATTTTAAAAATGTTGAAAGGAAGTTTAATTAGTGTAAGTGAACCAAGTTGGGATTTAATGATGAAAAACATCTATCAAATTCCTGGAGGAAATCAATTACAACAACAAGATTTTAAATTTAATATTTTATACCAAGATCCCTCACCTTTAAATTACATTACTCAAGCTGAAAATAGTATTGATCCTTTACCGGCAGATGTGGCAAATACGCCTTTATTAAAGGTGTTTAATTTAGATAAGTTAAACTTCACAAACGATCCACAACCCAATGGCGATGGTTTTTTCGATTTTTATCCTGGAATTACAGTTGATTCGCAATACGGAAGAATTATCTTTACCACAGTTGAGCCTTTCGGTAAACACTTATTTGAAAAATTAAGTATTGGACCTGATAATTATGATGACCCTTTATTATATAATGATAATCAAGATAAATACGTTTTCAGAACGTTATATAAATCTACACAAGCTGCGGCTTTACAAGAAAGTGCGAAAAACAAATTCAAATTAAAAGGTAGTTTTAAATCTACTGGTGGTGATGGAATTTCTTTAGGAGCTTTCAATGTACCTCAAGGAAGTGTTGTCGTAACAGCTGGAGGAAGAATTTTAGTGGAAGGTGTAGATTATACCGTAAATTATCAAGCAGGTCGTGTGCAAATTTTAGATCCCTCTTTATTGGCTTCTAATACTCCTATAAATGTATCATTGGAAAACAATTCTGTTTTCGGACAACAAACCAAACGTTTTTATGGTTTAAATGTTGAGCACAAATTCAACGATAAGTTTTTAGTAGGTGCGACTTTCTTAAAAATGACAGAAAGACCTTTTACTCAAAAAGCAGATTACAACCAAGAATCTGTTAACAATACTATAGTGGGTTTAAATACTAATTTTTCTACGGAAGTTCCTTTCTTTACGAGATTAGTAAATAAATTACCAAACATTGAAACAGAAGCACCATCTAATTTATCTTTCAGAGGTGAATTTGCTTACTTGTTTCCAAATGCACCAAAAGCAGCAGATTTCAATGGAGAACCAACCTCGTACATTGATGATTTCGAAGGTTCACAATCTAACATTGATTTAAAATCACCTTTAGCTTGGTCTTTAGCGAGTGCACCAATTGGTTTTGGTGGTGAATTTAACGATGATCCTGATTCTGATTTGGTATGGAGATATGGCTACAAAAGAGCAAAATTATCATGGTACAGCATTGATCCTGTTTTTTACGTAGATCAACCTACAGGAATTAACGATAATGATATCTCATCAAACAAAACAAGAAGAATTTTTAGTCAAGAATTATTCCCAAATATTGATATTCCACAAGGACAATCGAATGTAATAAACACACTGGATTTGACTTATTATCCAAGAGATCGTGGACCTTATAATTACAATCCAGCGGCTGTTACAAATAATCAATTTACAGCTCTAGATGCACCAAACAATTGGGGTGGAATCATGCGCGCTATCAATACTACAAATTTTGAACAATCTAATGTGGAATATGTACAGTTTTGGATGATGGATCCTTATACTGGAAATGTTGGCGATGTTGCAAATCCTTCAAATACTGGAACATTAACTTTGAATTTAGGTGAAATTAGTGAAGACGTTTTAAAAGACGGAAGAAAACAATATGAAAATGGTTTGCCAGAAAGTGGTGGAACACAACCAACTTATTCGAATAAATGGGGTAAAGTTCCTGCGTCACAATCTTTAATTTATGCATTTGATACGAATGAGGGAAATAGAGCAGCACAAGACGTTGGATTAAATGGTATTAATGATGATGAAGAAAAAGTTAAACATCCAGCTTTTGCTACTTTAGGTGATGCTTCTGCCGATAACTTTAATTTTTATTTAAACGCAACCGGAACCATTTTAGATCGATACAAAAACTATAATGGTTTAGAAAGAAATTCACCTATTACGGTCACAGATACCAATAGAGGAAACTCAACTATTCCAGATGTGGAAGATTTAAATAGAGATAATACCATGAATACGATTAATGCGTATTATAAATTTAATGTTCAAGTTTCTCCAAACCCTGTAGTGGGTCAAAATTATGTTTCTGATGTTTTAACAACAACTCAAACAATGCCTAACGGACAAACTACAGATGTAAAATGGGTACAATATAAAATTCCAATTCTAGAAGCAACTGCTGCCAATATTGAAGGTCCAATTACGGATTTTAGAACCATTCGCTTTATGAGAATGTTCTTAACTGGTTTTAACGAAGAAGTAACGCTTCGTTTAGGTACGTTAGATTTAGTTCGTGGAGAATGGAGAAGATATGTAAATTCATTAGATGCTACAGATCCAGTTGCGTCTGATGATGACACTGGTTTTGATGTTGTCGCAGTAAATGTTCAAGAGAATGGAAGTAGAAGTCCAATTCCTTATGTAGCGCCTCCTGGAGTAGACAGAGAACAATTATACAATAACAATACGGTTATCAATCAGAATGAGCAATCGCTATCTTTAAGAGTGTATAAAAAAGATCCAGCAAATGTGGGACTTGGTGGTTTAGAAGAAAACGATGCTAGAGCCGTATTTAAAAATGTAAATGTAGATATGCGTCAGTATAAAAAACTACGTATGTTTTTACACGCGGAACCTTTGCAAGTAGATGTAGCAGGAGGAAATGATTTGAAAGATGAAGAAATGGTTGCTTTTATTCGTTTAGGAAATGACTTTACTGATAACTTCTACCAAATAGAAATGCCATTAAAAGTAAGTTCATTAAGTGCGAGAAGTGCCGAAGATATTTGGTTAGCGGAAAACGAAATTGAATTACCGTTGGCTTTATTAGCAAGAATTAAAAGTTTAAATATAGCTGGAGATCTTTCTTTAGTTCCTGATGCTAATGGAATTGCCTTTTTAAATGAAAACGTTCTGGGTTCTGACAAAAACAAAATGACTATTGGTATCAAAGGAAATCCAAATTTCGGACAAGTAAGAACGTTAATGGTTGGACTTAAAAATAATACATCAGGTCCGCTTCGAGGAGAAGTTTGGTTTAACGAACTTCGTATGTCTGAAATTGATAACAAAGGTGGTTATGCTGCTGTTGCCAATTTAGATACCAACTTAGCTGATTTTGCAACCTTTTCTGCAACAGGACGTTTAA
>JAULXA010000208.1:0-3090 GCA_032118875.1 Flavobacterium sp. | reverse complement strand
GCTTCCGCTTAATGTAATTTCAATGGGCGCTGAACGAGGTATTAAACCCAAAGCGGCCATCGAATAATTAATACCCGTAAATTGGGTTTTTAATTCCTCCCGGAGTTTTTTCATAAACTCTTCAGTGGGAAGATTTTTTAATTCCTTTTTAGATTTTAATTGAATGGTAAATTCTGTTTTGTTTGCAGATCCAATCCCTAAACTTCCTATACCTGTGCTTGGTCCACCAATGTTGCTGAATACCGTTGCTACTTCGGGTTGTTCGATAATGTACGTTTCAATTTTTTGAGCAATTAAATTATTTTGATGAATAGATGTTGATTTATCAAATTCTAAAGCCATTCTGAATTTTCCCTGATCGCCTGTTGAGATTAGTTCTTTACCAATAATACCTTGTTTCATAATGCCTAAAGTCATCGCAAAAAGTAAAAAAACAAAGCCTGTAAAAATGAGTTTGTGGCTTAAGACCCATTCTAATTGCCTGCCATACCCATTGGTGAAATTTTCTAATTGATGCTCGAACCAAAGCAAGAAACGATTGAAAAAATTAGTCGGCTGTAAGTCTTCTTTCTTTCCAATACGTGAAACCAACCAAGGCGTAAGCGTAAAACTGACCAATAAACTAGTAAGTGTTGAAGTTACTACCACTACAGAAAATTGTTTAAGCATATCAGCAACAAACACTTGTAAAAAAAGAATTGGCAAAAAAACAACTACATCAACCAATGTGATTGACAATGCGGCAAATCCAATTTCCATGCGACCATCTAATGCTGCCGTTCGTTTATCTTTTCCACGGTCTAAATGTTTTTGAATATTTTCCAAAACCACTACTGCATCATCTACCAAAATACCAATTATTAAAGACATTGCGAGTAAGGTCATTAAGTTAAGCGTGTAGCCTAAAAGCCACATTACTGCAAATGCAGTAACTAAAGAGGTTGGAATGGCAACGATAACAATGAATGAATTTCTGAAGCTCCGTAAGAATAAAAGCATCACGAATGAAACCAGTATTACGGCTAATATTAGATCATACACAACAGAATTAACGGCCGCAATGGTATTGTCTGTGCTATCGTCTGCAATAATAAATGCTACCCCTGCACTGGCATTTTGTTCCTCAATAGATTTAAATTTTTCACGGACTAATGTTGAAACATCAACAGCGTTTGCATCACCTTGTTTTTTCAACATTAAGCCAATACCCTTTTTACCATTGTAACGACTAACAGAAGTTATTTCCTTTATGCCATCCATAACAATGGCAACATCTTTTACATAAACCGGACTTCCTAAAACTGGCATCGCCACCTGAACGTTTTTAATGTCTTCTAAGGAGGTAAATTTTCCCGTCAAACGAACTGAATTACTTTCCTTATCAGTTTGCACTTTTCCTGCTGGCAAATCCAGCCCTGATCGATTAATTGCTTCAACAACCTGAATCATAGCTATTTTGTACAGTTTCAGTTTGTCTTGATTTATTTTTACTTGTATTTCTCTTTCTTCTCCTCCTAAAACGGTAATCTCTGCAACGCCTTTTATTTGTTGAATTTGTGGCAGATAATCATCTTTCATATTTTGATAAAACTCGGTAGATGACAAATTACTTGTTGCACTAATGGACATGATAGGTAAATCATTTGGCGAAACTTTACTCATCACCGGACTTAAAATATCTTGCGGTAAATCTTTTCGGATATTGTCAATATAGCGTTGGGCATCTTGCATTGTTTTATCTAAATCCGTTCCATATTTCAGATTTGCAATGATGACAGATGCGTTAGGTAATGATTTTGTTACCAGGTAATCTACGCCTTCCAGGTTAGATAAGGCATCTTCTATTTTTCGTGAAACCGATGTTTCAACTTCGTTTGGTTCAGCCCCTGGATATACTGTTTTGATTACAACCACTGGTTGATTAAAATCAGGCATTAATTCGTAACTCAAATTTTTATAGCCGATGAATCCTAATAAAGCTAATACGCTGAAGAGAACTATTATCAGCGAAGGGCGTTTGATTGAAATTTCTGTAATATTCATTTTTCGCTGATTCTATTTAACAATAATATTTGCACCGTCATAAAGATTTATAAATCCATTGGTTACCATTACATCTCCCTCTTTCAAACCACTGGACACAACTACTTTGTTCTGTATGTTTTTTGAAATAGAGATGTTTTGTATAACAGATTTGCCATTTTTAACCAAATAGACTTGAGGTTGAATAGCGGTACCAACCATGGCAGAAGCAGGAATAATAATTCCCATTTCCTGGTTAGCATTTTCCAAATTCACCTTACCAAACATCCCTGATTTTATTTTCAAATCAGACGTATTATTCAAAGTGAACTGAATAGGAAAACTACTACCCATATTCGCTTTGCTCCCGATCATAGTAACTTTCCCTGTAAATGAAATTTCAGGATAAGCATCTGCTGTTATGGTATAGCTATGATTTAATTTGAACTGTCTCAAATCATTTTCAGGAACGTTTACGGTAAATTTTAAATTTGTAATGTCCGTTATTTGAAGTAATGGAACTCCAGGCGCTGCAAATACCCCTTCTTCACTTAGTTTTGCCGTAACAACACCTTGAAAAGGAGCTTTAATCGTGGTTTTGTTTATTTGTTCAAGTACAATGGCTCTCTGCACTTTTGCAGATTTTAATCCTAATTCCGCTTTCTCTAATTGGACACCTTGAATGGCATCTGCTTTAGACAAAATGATAAAACGGTTTACATCTGCCTCCAATCCTTCTACTTGCAAATCAATGGTTTGCACTTGCAGTTTCAATAATGAATGATCCAACTGCACTAATGTTTGTCCCTTGATTACTACGCTTCCCACGTCAACTAAAAGTGTATTTATCTTCCCTTGTAATTCAGCACTTATTTTAGCTTCCTTGTACGGTTCAAATGTTCCTGAATACAAAAATTTAGCATTTATATTTTCAACATACAATGTGTCTGCTTGAACATGGATAGCCTGTTCTTTGTCGTATTTATAAATCTTATTCTGAGTAATTTCTTTGTTCGTTTTCAACTTAACCACCATAACGGCAATGATTGCCAATAATATGATGACGTA
>JAULXA010000207.1:0-1897 GCA_032118875.1 Flavobacterium sp. | reverse complement strand
CAAATTGATGGAAAATGTTTCGGTAGAAAACATCTTGAATTTTTATTCTAACTATTTAGAAGATCCGCAAAATGTTGATATTGATTACCAGTTGAATATTGTGATGAAAATCAACAAGGTTTTAACGACTAATTTCGCATTTCAAACAATTTATGACGACAACGCATTTAGAGGTTTTCAAACAAAGCAAATTGTTGGTTTGGGTGTGAATTATGGTTTCTAAATCAAATTAGCTTATATAAAACAAAAAGACCTCAATCGAGGTCTTTTTTTATTCGTTTTCAACAGCATCTTTATAATCTGGATATAAAAACTTGTTATATGGAAATCGGGTAATATGAATTTCTCTAACGGCTTCATATACTTTTTCTCTAAATTCTTCAAAGTTTGCTTTTTCTGTTGCAGAAATAAATAAAGTGTTATTTTCACCCAGTTTACTCATCCAAGTTTGTTTCCAATCTTCCAAAGTGTAATGTTTGGTTGTTTTTTCGACACTCAAATCATTTTCATCAAAATAAACTGGATGATAAGCATCAATTTTATTAAAAACCATAATTGTTGGTTTGTCGGCACTTTTAATATCTAGTAAAATTTTATTCACGGATGCAATATGCTCTTCAAATTCAGGATGCGAAATATCAACCACGTGAAGTAATAAATCTGCTTCTCTAACTTCATCTAAAGTACTTTTAAACGATTCAACTAACTGAGTTGGTAGTTTTCTAATAAAACCAACCGTGTCGCTTAAAAGAAACGGTAAATTCTTAATTACTGTTTTTCGAACAGTAGTGTCAAGTGTTGCAAATAATTTATTTTCTACAAACACATCGCTTTTCCCAACAGCGTTCATTAAAGTTGATTTCCCAACATTGGTATAACCGACTAAAGCTACACGAACCATGGCACCACGATTACTTCGTTGCGTAGCCATTTGTTTATCAATAACCTTAATTTTTTCTTTTAGTAAAGATATTCTATCGCGTACAATACGACGGTCGGTTTCAATTTCAGTTTCCCCAGGACCACGCATTCCAATTCCACCTTTTTGACGTTCAAGGTGTGTCCACATCCCAGTTAAACGAGGTAGTAAATATTGACATTGTGCTAATTCTACTTGCGTTCTTGCATAAGAAGTTTCTGCACGTTGTGCGAAGATATCTAGGATAAGATTGGTTCTATCTAATACTTTACAGTCTAATTCTTTGGTGATGTTTTTGGATTGTGATGGCGTTAACTCATCATCAAAAATTACGGTTGTAATATCGTTGTCTTTGATGTAGTATTTAATTTCTTCTAGTTTTCCTGTCCCAACAAATGTTTTTGGATTGGGTTTGTCCATTTTTTGGGAAAAACGTTTTACAACTGTTCCTCCGGCAGTGAAAGTAAGAAACTCCAATTCGTCAAGATATTCGTTTAGTTTATCTTCACTTTGGTTTTGGGTTACAATTCCTACTACAATTGATTTTTCAAAGTCAATAACTTCTTTCTCTAACATAATCGTTCTTTAAGAATACAAAGGTACGAAATAGCAAGCATAAAAAAAGCGACTCAATTAGAGTCGCTTTTAGAATTTTAATATGGTTGTAATTAGTTAATTACAATATTGTCTAATTGCATTGTTGTAGTTGGTCCACCAGAACCATTTCCTACGTATTCAAATACGAAGAAACCATTTCCTGTAACTCCTGCAGGAATGTTGTAAGCACCACTTGCAGTAAATGTTGCTGGATATCCACTTGGTAATCCAGGAGAAATTGTAAAGCTAGAAGTAATATCAACTAAAGTTGCAGTAGTAATTTGTGTTCCAGGAACATAATTAGTTGTATAATATACCTTTAAAACATTCCCGTTGTGGAAACCTGCTTTGCTTTCAAATGAGAAAGTACTTGCAGCCGTC